>JARRJV010000068.1 GCA_037388825.1 Acidiferrobacteraceae bacterium
GGGACGTGAGGCCACCGCAGAGTACGGCCTGTTCGCCGAACAGATCGGTCTCCGTCTCCTCGCGGAAGGTGGTTTCGATCACGCCGGATCGGCCACCGCCAATGGCCGAGGCATAGGACAGAGCCAGATCTCGGGCATGGCCGCTGGCATCCTGATGAACAGCGATCAGACACGGTACACCGCCGCCTTCAACGTAGGTGGAACGCACCAGGTGGCCGGGGCCCTTGGGCGCGATCATGAATACATCCATGTCCGCGCGCGGCTCGATAAATCCGAAATGAATATTGAAGCCATGGGCGAAGGCCAGGGCCGCGCCATCCTTCATGTTCGGTTCTATGCTTTCCTTGTAGATCCCGGCCTGCTTTTCGTCCGGGGCCAGGATCATTACCAGATCGGCGCCCGACACTGCGTCGCCGATGGTTTTCACCGTCAAACCGGCCTTCTCCGCCTTTTCCCAGGACGAGGAGCCCTCGCGCAGCCCGACGACGACATTTACGTGACTGTCCTTCAGGTTGTTCGCATGGGCGTGACCCTGCGAGCCGTAACCGACGATCGCCACCGTCTTGCCCTTGATAATGGAAAGGTCGGCATCTTTGTCGTAGTAGATCTTCATCGTTGCTCCGTATTCACCTGTAATCGTTCGTAACGGGCCCGCATCAAACCCGCAGGCCCTTTTCACCCCGCGCGATGCCGGACACCCCGGACCGCACGACCTCGATAATTCCTGCCCCGCGAAGCGCCTGGATGAAGGCATCCAGCTTTTCGCCGGTGCCCGTAAGCTCGACCACATAGGACGACTCGGTCACATCAATGATGCGCCCGCGAAAGATCTCTACCAGGCGTTTGACCTCTTCGCGCGAATCGCCCAGGGCCTTCACCTTGACCATCAGCATCTCGCGCTCGATGTGCGGACCTTCGGTAAGGTCCACCAGCTTGACCACATCCACCAGCTTGTTCAGCTGCTTGGTGATCTGCTCGATAACATCCTCGGAACCACGGGTCACCAGGGTCATGCGTGACAGGGTCGGGTCATCCGTTGGCGCCACGGTCAGGGACTCGATATTGTAACCACGGGCGGAAAACAAACCGGCAACGCGGGACAGGGCTCCCGACTCGTTTTCCATCAGGATCGAGATGATGTGGCGCATGCTCAGGCCAGCTCCCGGTCCGTCGGCACCACCGCCGCACAGGGTCCCAGGGTCATCTCCGTGTGCGGGCGGCCGGCGGAAAACATCGGGTACACGTTCTCCGTCTGGTCGGTGATGAAGTCCAGAAATACCGTGCGGTCCTTGAGCTTGAATGCTTCCTTAAGCGCGCCCTCGACATCTCCAGGCTTCTCGATCTGCATTCCGACGTGGCCGTAGGCCTCTGCCAGGCGATTGAAGTCCGGCAGTGCATCGACGTAGGAATGGGAATAACGCCGCTCGTAAAAGAACTCCTGCCACTGGCGCACCATACCAAGGTAACGGTTGTTCAGGTTGACGACCTTGATCGGCAAATCGTACTGCTTGCAGGTGCTCAACTCCTGAATGCACATCTGGATGCTGCCCTCGCCGGTGATGCAGGCAACCTGTGCACCCGGGTGGGCGATCTGTACACCCATGGCTGCCGGCAGACCGAAACCCATGGTTCCGAGACCCCCGGAGTTGATCCAGCGCCGAGGTTTGTCGAACTTGTAGAACTGCGCCGCCCACATCTGGTGCTGGCCCACATCGGAGGTCACAAAGGCCTCGCCACCGGTGATTTCGTAGAGCTTCTCCACCACGTATTGCGGCTTGATGAGCTCACTCTCGCGATCGAAGGCAAGACAGTTCATACCGCGCCATTCGTTGATCTGCTTCCACCAGGCATCGAGCGCAGCCTTGTCCGGCTTGGTGTCGCTCGCCTTGATCGCCTCGATCATTTCCTCCAGCACCGAGTGGACTCCCCCGACGATGGGCACATCCACGGGAACGTTTTTGGCGATCTGCCCCGGATCGATATCAATATGAATGATCCTCGCATTCGGACAGAACTTGTCCGGATCGCCGGTGACCCGGTCGTCGAAACGCGCACCCACGGATAACAGCACGTCGCTGTCGTGCATGGCCATATTGGCCTCGTAGGTGCCATGCATGCCAAGCATGCCGACGAACTGCGGATCCGTTGCCGGATAACCACCCAGACCCATCAGGGTGTTGGTGCAGGGATAGCCCAGCAAATGAACGAATTCGGTCAACAGCTCCGCGGCGTTGTCGAGAATCACCCCGCCGCCGGTGTAGATCATCGGCCGCTTTGCGGCCAGCAACAGATCCACTGCCTTCTTGATCTGCCCCGGATGGCCCTTCATGTTCGGGCTGTACGAACGCATGGTGACAGTCTTCGGATAGGCGTACTCGGTCGTGTGCGCTGTGATGTCCTTGGGTATATCCACCAGCACCGGTCCCGGGCGACCCGTGGTCGCGATATAGAACGCCTTCTTGATGGTCATGGCCAGATCGCGTACGTCCTTGACCAGGAAATTGTGCTTCACACAGGGGCGCGTGATGCCGACGGCGTCGACCTCCTGGAAGGCGTCATCGCCGATCAGGTGGCGGGCCACCTGGCCGCTGAGCACCACGACCGGGATCGAATCCATATAGGCAGTAGCGATCCCGGTAACGGTGTTCGTAATCCCGGGACCCGAGGTCACCAGACACACGCCCGGCTTGCCGGTGGAACGGGCATAGCCGTCGGCGGCATGAATCGCGCCCTGCTCGTGCCGGGTCAGGATGTGTTTGACCTTCTCCTGCTTGTACAGGGCATCATAGATGTGCAGCGACGCACCGCCGGGATACCCGAAGATGTACTCCACTCCCTCGTCCTGGAGTGACTGAACAACGATGTCCGCGCCCGTGAGTTCCACGATGCAACCTCGGAAATGAGTAATAAAAAAATGCCCGCTGCACGGGCATCCCGTCCCACTGGATGGAGATGGTGAATATGAGAACTTACTTATAAGTATGAAGGGGGTCAATACTGATCCGGCAAAAACCCCTCACTTTTTCGGACCATAGCGACGTCCGGGGGTGAAACCTGGGTCAAACGCGACGCCAGCTCGTGCCCCCCGGACCGTCCTCCAGTTCGACGCCCTCGGCCTGAAGCCGGTCGCGAATCCGGTCGGCCTCACCCCAGTCGCGGGCCGCGCGGGCGGCCGTGCGCTGTGAGATCAGGTCCTCTATGTCGGCCGCCGAAAGGCCGTCGCCGGCCTCACTATGCAGATAGTCTTCCGGCGATCTCGTCAGCAAGCCAAGCAGGCCCGCCAGTTGCCGCAGGGTCGCACCCAGTGCGGCGGCCCGGTCCGGTTCCGCCTCTCTCGCGCGATTGATTTCCCGCACCAGTTCGAACAGCACCGCCAGGGCCTCGGGGGTGTTGAAATCGTCCTCCATGGCCGCCTCGAAGCGTTCACGGAACTCGCCGTCGTCCGCCGGCGCATCCACAGGCAGTCCGCGCAAGGTAGTGTACAGTCTGCCAAGTGCGCCACGGGCCTGGTCCAGCGATTCGTCGCTGTAGTTCAGTGGACTGCGATAGTGGCTGGCGACGATGAAGTAGCGCACCACTTCCGCATCATACTTCTCCAGGATCTCGCGGATGGTGAAGAAATTGCCCAGGGACTTGGACATCTTCTCCTCGTCCACGCGGACGAAACCGTTGTGCATCCACACGTTGACGAACTTGTGCCCGGTGGCGGCCTCGCTCTGGGCAATCTCGTTCTCGTGGTGCGGGAACTGCAGGTCCTGGCCACCGCCATGAATATCGAAATGATCCCCCAGGCACTCGGTGGACATGGCCGAGCATTCGATATGCCAGCCCGGGCGACCGGGACCCCAGGGCGAATCCCAGGATGGTTCTTCCGGCTTGGCTGCCTTCCACAGAACAAAGTCCAGGGGATCGTTCTTTGCCTCGTCGATCTCGACCCGTGCACCCGCCCGCAGGTCTTCCAGATGCTTGCCGGAAAGGGCCCCGTAGTTCGGGAAGGCGCCAACGCGGTAGTAAACGTCGCCATTGTCTGCGAGATATGCATAGCCGTTTTTCACCAGCCGTTCGATCATCGCGACAATAGAATCCATATGGGTCGTGGCACGCGGCTCTTCATCCGGAGACTGGACACCAAGAGCGGCAGCATCTTCGTGCATGGCCTCGATGAAGCGGCCGGTCAGTGCGTCAATCGACTCGTGGTTTTCGTTCGCCCGGTTGATGATCTTGTCGTCCACGTCAGTCACGTTGCGCACGTAGGTCACATCGTATCCAGCATGACGCAAGTAGCGGACTACCAAGTCGAACACGACCAGTACGCGCGCATGACCCAGATGGCAATAGTCATATACCGTCATCCCGCACACATACATGCGGACCTTGCCCGGTTCAATGGGTGTAAACGGCTCCTTCCGCCGAGTGAGGCTATTGTAGATTTCCAGCATGCTTACCTATGACCGACACAACTCGCGCGCCAGCTCCAGTCTTCTTGTGATTCGCTTATACCCCAGAAGGCCCCAGATGGCAGCCATGGAGGGTCCATCGTGCCACGGATTCTCCAACTGCGGTGCCGACTCTCCGCTGAGCGCGGCGCGCAAGGGCATGAACAGTGCACGACCCTTGAGCCCGAGGGCCGCGCCGAGTTTCTTTGCATATGCGGAGAAGTCCGTGGTGTCCGCGTCGAACAGCGACAGGGCCTGTTCGTAGAACCCGGCGCCTGCCTCGACGATGGCCTCGCGCGCTTCGTGGTCGAAGATCCCCGACCGGGCAAAAAGGTTCCCAGCCCACAAATACGCATCCTGTGGCATGACGATGTTCTCGCGAATCGCCTGCGCGAAGGGAATCTCCAGATCATCCGGCACCAGGTCCCGCACTTTCCCGCCGGAGATCTCGACGCTGTTCATCCACTGCCACAACTCGGCGTCGTCGGTGCTTGCCACCGCCTCCTGCTGCCAGTGACGAAGCTGTGCGGAATCGTACCGCGCAGGCGAGCGATGCAAACGGGCAATGTCAAAATGCGCGGCCAGCTCTTCGACGATCATCAATCCGTTTTCATCATAGCTATGGCCCAGCCGCGCCAGGTAGTTGACGATGGCCAGCGGCAGATATCCCTGCTCCCGCAACTCGCGAACGGTCTGACTCCCATTGCGCTTGGACAGGGGCGCACTGTCGTTGCCCGTAACCAGGGCGATGTGCGCATAATCGGGCACGGAAAGGTTCAATGCCTCGAGCAGGAGAATCTGGCGTGGAGTATTCGTAAGATGATCCTCGCCGCGCACCACCAGCGATACATCCATCAGCGAATCATCTATGGCATTGCTGAAGAAAAAGGCCGGTGTACCGTCGGATCGACGGATCACAAAATCGCCGATGTCATCGGACAGGAAACGCTGCGATCCGCGGACCCGGTCCTCGAATGCGATCTCGCAACCATCGACCACGTGGAACCTCAGGGTTGCCGGTGTGCCAGCGGCAAAGCGTGCCTCCACCTCTTCCGACGACAATCGGCGGCATCGCCCGCTGTAACGCGGTGCGCGACCCGCGGCCAGCTGTGTCTTACGTTCAATCTTGAGTTCGTGCTCCGTGCAAAAACACGGATAGACCGCGCCGGCGCTGACCAGACGTTCAAAGTAGTCCGCGTAGATTTCGCCACGCTCCGACTGCGCGTAGGGCCCGTGGGCCCCGGGTGCGCCCGGGCCTTCGTCCCAATCCAGGCCTAGCCAACGCAAATCCTCCTGAAGCGCGTCCGCGTACCGGCCCTCGCCACGAACCGCATCCGTGTCCTCCAGCCGCAGCAGGAATCGCCCACCCCCCGCACTCGCAAGCAGGCGATTGAACAGCGCCGTTCGCACATTTCCGACATGGAGTAGTCCGGTGGGACTGGGCGCAAAACGGGTATGTAAGGCTTTTGAACTCATGCCGGCGAATGGTAGCGGAAAGCGCTTTCCGGCCAAAGTGGCCCCTGCGCTATTGCCTAGGCAGTGCAAGTTGCGCACAATCCGGGTGCAGGGATTGTTTCCCGCCCAGCAGGCCGTATACCGAAGAAATCCACACGATCCAAGACCGGCACAACCCCAATGACCGACAACGTAATGATCCATATGAATACGTCCCACGGGACGATTATCCTTGAACTCTACCCGGACAAGGCTCCCAAGACCGTCGCCAACTTCCTGCAGTACGTACGCGAACGCTTCTACGACGGCACCATATTCCACCGTGTGATCGACAATTTTGTGATCCAGGGAGGGGGTTTTGAGCCGGGAATGGTGCAGAAGCCGACCCACGCACCGATTCCCAATGAGGCCGACAACAAGTTGCGGAACGTGCGCGGAACCGTCGCCATGGCGCGTACTCGCGACCCGAACTCGGCCACCAGCCAGTTCTTTATCAACGTTGCCGACAACAACTTTCTCAACTACTCCGAGTCCACTGCCGAGGGCTGGGGGTACTGCGTGTTCGGCAAGGTGATCGAGGGTCTGCATGTCGTCGATCGCATCAAGGGCGTGCCAACGCAAGACCGGCTCGGGTTCAAGGACGTGCCGATGACGGACGTGATGATCATCAGCGTGGAAATCGCCGGCGGAGAATAATCCGCAGATGGCCACACTTTTTGTTTCCGATCTCCACCTCTGCGCAGAAAGACCCGCAGTAACCGCACTCTTCCTGAAGTTCCTCGAGGGCGAAGCGCGCGATGCCGAAGCCCTGTACATTCTCGGGGATCTGTTTGAATTCTGGATCGGCGATGACGCCCGGGACCAGCCGGATATGGCGCCGATCGTGCATGCCCTTCGGGCATACAGTGATTTGGGCATCCCCCTGTTTGCCATGCACGGCAATCGCGATTTCCTGATGCGGGAAGGTTTTGAGGAAGCCACCGGCGCGAAGCTGCTTCCCGATCCGACGGTTATAGATCTCTACGGCCAGGCCACTCTCATCACCCACGGCGACTATCTGTGCACCGACGACGTCGAGTATCAGGAATTTCGCCGCATGGTTCGGGACCCTGAGGTACAGAAGCGCTTTTTGGCCAGCAGCATGGAGGAACGAAGGGCCCTTGTGCGCACGTATCGCGATGCCAGTCGCGAAAGTACGTCAGCAAAGCCCCTGGAGATCATGGACGTGAATCCCGATGCGGTGCGCGACGCAATGCGGAAGCACGAGGTCCGCCGGCTTATTCACGGACATACCCATCGCCCCGCCATCCACGATCTTGATCTGGACGGCCAGCAGGCGCAACGCATCGTGCTCGGCGACTGGTACGACCAGGGAAGCGTTCTGGTGTGCACGCCGGATTCCTGCGAACTCCGGGGCCTGCAAATGGACGCGGTGCGCGCGAACAGATCCGCCTAGGGCGGTTCGTCTGCTACCCTCCTCGCATGGACGCGATGGTGAACTTCTCGTACCCCTCGGGCAGGACGAACCACGTCGGATTGATCTGCTGATCTTCGTGGTAGTCAACAAGCTGTCGCATCCTGCCGCCACTGTTGGTCGAGCGTATGGGAAATCCAAAATCCAGGAAGGCGGCCGGCCGGTATACGTTATTGAACTGGTCGCAATCCGATACCATGCCCGCGGGGGTCTTCTGCAACAGGTCGTAGTGCTGCGCCACCAGTGCCTGTTGAAACTCCCGCATGGCCTCAACCACCTTCGGCAAAAGCCCTGCGGCCGAGTAGACGTCATAGCACAATTGCTTGTTCACCATCAGTTTGTGATGCATCACGTGGCGCCCGGATACATCGGGTAACTTCTCTGTCCCTTCCTCGACCCGGCTGACCAGTTTCCCGGGAAGCGCGTGTTTTCTTGCATCACCCTTCACCACCAGGATCCGCTGATCCGTTGAACTGCTGCTGTAGATCACATTGGCGTGGCGGTCGAACAGGACAAAGTCCGGCCCGTTATTGCCATCGTCAAAGCGGACGTACCCCGGACTCACAATCATTCGCGTACGGTAGGGATTCAGATCCGTCTCGTGGTCCTCGAACTCGACAACCACCGCCTTGCCGGCATGTTCGGCCCTGCTGCAGGCACCCAGCCCGCCAGCAAACACCGTCAACAACACAAGTGATAGAACCGCGCCTTTCCAAATCTGTCTCATAACCTCAACCCAATACAAAGATCCATAACATTTGTCCCGGTGGGACCTGTACGAACAAGATCGCCGCTTGCCTCCAGGAATCGACCTGCGTCGGCCCGCTGCAACGCATCCTTCGCATTCAACCCGGCCTCCCGGCCACGCCGACCGGTACCTCCATCGACCAGGGCGCCCGCGTCCGTCCCGGGACCGTCCGTACCGTCGGTTCCTGCCGCCAGCAATA
>JARRJV010000069.1 GCA_037388825.1 Acidiferrobacteraceae bacterium
TTTGGTCTTTCCGACATGACAGATGTTTGTTTGGTTCCGGGCCCGCAACCGGGCTATGGGATACCGTTTTCCGGCTCCCCGGGACTATAACGCAGATTCCCTGCCGGGAACGTTCGCCCGAGCGGGAAACTAGGCGCTCGCGGCACGGCGGAAGCGGTACAGGGCGGTTTGGCCCAGGAGATTCGGGAGCAGGCGCAGACCCAGGCTGCGTTTGTGCACATGGTCCACGGCGCGACGTTCAAGGATGCGAAAACCGAGCCGGCGGCACAGGATTTCGAAGTCGCGGATGGTGCACAGGTGGATATTGGGCGTGTCGTACCAATGGTTCGGCAGCGCTGCCGTAACGGGCATGCGGCCTTTGAGGGCAAGCTGCAATCGCGAGCGCCAGTGACCAAAGTTGGGAAAGGTGACGATGCCCTCGGTGCCCACGCGCATCATCTCCTGAAGGACGAGGTCCGGGCGGCGCATGGCCTGCAGGGTCAGGGACAGGACGACGAAATCGAATGAGTCCTCATCGAATTCGGGCAGGCCTTCGTTCAGATCCATATGGATGACGTTGATCCCGTTGCGGATGCTTTGGGTGATGTCCTCGTCATCGATCTCGATACCATAGCCGGAGACCTTCTTGGTTCGCTGAAGGTATCCAAGCAGGGTGCCGTCGCCGCACCCCAGGTCAAGCACGCGGCTGCCGTCGCGTATCCAGTCGGCGATGATGGCGAAGTCCGGCCGGGCCAGTTGATCGGTCATGTGCCAACCTCCCGGGCGACCCGGTCCATGTATGCATCCATGACGTCGAGGTAGTGAGGAATCTTCATGAGAAAGGCGTCATGCCCATGGGTTGCCTTGATTTCGGCATAGCTGACATTGAGATCGTTGTCGTGCAGGGCGCGCACGATCTCGCGCGAGCGCGAAGGGGCGAAGCGCCAGTCGCTGGTGAAGGAGACGACGAAGAAGTCCGCTGTCGCCTGCGCCATCGCCTTTGTCAGATTCCCGCCAAAGTCCGCCGCCGGGTCGAAGTAGTCCAGTGCCTTGGTCATGAGCAGATAGGTGTTGGCGTCAAAGCGGCCGACGAAACTGTCTGCCTGGTAGCGCAGATAGCTCTCCACCTGAAACTCGACATCGAAGTCGAAATCGATCTTTCCGTCACGCAGGTCGCGACCAAACTTCTCGCGCATGATGTCGTCGGACAGGTACGTGATATGTCCCAACATGCGGGCGATGCGCAGTCCGCGCACCGGTTCGGTGTTGTAGTCGTAGAAGCGGCCGTCGTGGAACTCGGGATCGGTGCGGATCGCCTGCCGCGCCACTTCGTTGAAAGCGATGTTCTGGGCCGTCAACTTGGGCGCCGCCGCGATCACCACCGCGTGTCGCAGCCGGTCGGGAAAGTCGATGGACCATTGCAGTACCTGCATACCGCCGAGGCTGCCGCCGATGACCGCGGCCCAGCGTTCGATTCCCAGGGAATCGCTGAGCCGGACCTGGCTGCGAACCCAGTCCTTGACGGTGACGATAGGGAACGAGGGCCCGAAGGGTTTTCCGGTGGCGGGATCGGTGCTGGACGGCCCGGTGCTGCCGTGGCAGCCACCGAGATTGTTCACTCCGACAACGAACAAGCGATTGGTGTCAATGACCTTGCCGGGGCCGACCACGTTTTCCCACCATCCGGGCTTGGCATCGTCCGGCGAGTGATAGCCGGCAACGTGGTGATTGCTGCTCAGTGCATGGCAAATGAGTACGGCATTGCTGTGGTCCTCATTGAGCGTACCGTAGGTTTCATAGGCAATGTCATAGGCCGCGATGGTTCCGCCGCTGGCAAGCGTCAGCGCTTCGTCGAAATGCAGGGTCTGCGGACTGACCAGACCGACGGAATCGGCGGGAAGGGACTGGGACATCGGCTCGTTTGGTTCTTGTCGCGGATGCGATTCCGGCAACGGATCGTTGAGGGCAGTCTAAACAGGGTGTGGGCTTATCGCAACGGAGGGCTTGCCTGATCCCGGCTGCCGATTCCGCTTTCCGTCGGGATGGTTTGCGGATGACGTATCCGAACGGTCTTGTTCTTGCCGCGTTCGCCTTGCAACAGGACCACTTCGCGTCGTGCGACGCCGAAGGCAGAGGCAAGGAAGCGAAGCAGATGATCGTTAGCGGCCCCGTCCACGGGTGGTGCGGTGATTCGCAGTTTGAGGCGATCATCCAGGACGCCGGCGAAGGCGTCGCGACTCGATCTGGGCTGGACCCGGAGCTGAAGCACCAGATCCGTTCCTTCCCAGCGGTACCAGTGGCCAGGCACGTCACCTACAACAGGCTGATTGCGAAGGCCTTGATTGGTGCGACCAGGATCATGATGGTGAGCTGCAGCAGTATGAAGACAACGAAGGGAGACAGGTCCAGCCCTCCCATGGGCGGCAAGATGCGTCGCGCCGGGCGCAGCAGGGGCTCGGTCAGGCTGTAGAGCAGGCTGGCCACCGGGCTGCCATAGGCGCCGTGGGGGCTGACCCAGCTGAGTATGACCTGGACGAACAGGGCAAACATTTCGATATAGATCGCAAGCTGCAACAGGTCGGCAATGGCGAAAACCGCCAGTCCCGCGGGATGGGCAAATGACTGGCCACTCAATTGCAGCAGCCCGGCGAACAGGCGGTTGTCGCCGATGAGGAACAGTTCCACGAACTTCAGCACAAAAAGAAGCACGACCGCGGCCAGGTCGGCGCCCCACAGCCCCGGGATAATCTTGCGCAAGGGCAGCAGCAGCGGATTGGTGATGCGGACGATGGCCTGGGAAAGGGGGTTGTAGAAATCCGCCCGGGCCAGTTGCAGCAGGAAGCGCACCATGGTCAAGAGAATGAACAGGCCGAACACCACCTGGATCAGAAAGACCGTTGCGTTACCGAGATAGAAAAACATCGTTTAGTCCTTACCGAGTAATTGGGCCAGTTCACGCGACCGTGCGACCGCCTGGGCCAGCGCCTGGGCGAAATGTTCACGCATCCCGGCGTTCTCCAGGGCCTGAATGGCGCGTTCCGTGGTACCCCCGGGCGAGGTCACGCGCTCACGCAGACGCGCGGGCTCTTCCTCGTCTTCCAGTGCCATTTTGGCCGCGCCATAGGCGGTTTCCAGGGTCAGTAGGCGCGCGGTGTCCGGGTCGAGTCCCTGTTCGATGGCGGCGGCCTCCAGGGCCTCGATGACGAGCAGGAAATAGGCCGGGCCGCTGCCGGACAGGGCCGTCACCACATCCATCAGATCCTCGTTGTCGATCCACACGGCGCCGCCAACGGCGCGAAGGATGGATTCAGCCGCCGCGCGCATTGCGCTCGTGACCCCCTCAGTCGCATACAGGGCACTGGCACCCGCTCCAACCAGGGCGGGGGTATTCGGCATCGCGCGCACAATGGCGCCATGATCGCCCAGCCAGCGGGACAGGTCGCCGGAGCGAACCCCGGCGGCAATGGAGATCACCAGTTTCTTTCGCTCCAATACGGTATCGGCGATCTCCCGTGCCACATCCCGGAGAACCTGGGGTTTGACCGCGAGCACCAGCACGTCGGCGGTGGCGGCGACATCGACGTTATTATCGCTGACCCGGACACCCAGGGAATTCGTCAGTGCGTTGCGCACACCTTCATCGGGATCGGCAACCAGAAGCCGCTGCGGATCCCAGCCATTGTTTCGGAGGCCGCCCGCCAGGCAGCGGGCCATGTTTCCGCCGCCTATAAAGCCGATCGTCTGCTGTTTCATGGTGACCGTCGATTTGCCGGAAAACGCCGAGTATTTGCCGCATGGCTTGGCGGTCCTGGCGTCGGACCGCTGCGGAGCTGGCATTCTTGCATCCCCGGGGCCGGGCTTCAATCGCGCCTGCCCCATTCTGCCCGTTTTTCCCTGCGTAGAAGCTTGTTTGTCCTCCAGCGCCGGATATACTAGAAAAAGTGGTGCGGTGGCCCAAAAGCGGTCGCCGGCCCGTTACCGGTACTGGGGAGTACATATGGATATTGCAGAACTACTGGCTTTTGCGTTCAAACACGGCGCTTCCGACTTGCATCTGTCGTCGGGCCTGCCGCCGATGATCCGTGTCGATGGCGATATCAAGCGCATCAATATCGACCCGCTGGATGATCGTACGGTCCACAACATGATCTACGACATCATGAACGACAAGCAGCAGAAGGATTTCGAGGAGTTCCTGGAAACGGACTTTTCCTTCGAAATCCCGAACCTCGCCCGTTTCCGCGTCAATTCCTTCAATCAGAACCGCGGACCCGCGGCCGTTTTCCGGACCATTCCGTCCAAGATTCTGTCGCTCGAGCAGCTCAATGCGCCCGACGGTTTCAAGGGCATCTCGGAGCAGCCGCGCGGTATCGTTCTCGTAACGGGGCCGTCCGGTTCCGGCAAGTCCACTACCCTGGCGGCCATGATTAACCATGTGAACGAGACCAAGCACGATCACATCCTGACCATCGAGGACCCTATCGAATTCGTGCATACCAGCAAGAGCTGCCTGGTGAACCAGCGCGAGGTCGGGCGCGATACCCTGGGATTCAACGAGGCCCTGCGGTCGGCACTGCGTGAGGACCCGGACATCATCCTGGTGGGTGAGATGCGGGACCTGGAGACCATTCGTTTGGCCCTGACCGCGGCGGAAACCGGGCACCTGGTATTTGGAACCCTGCACACCAGTTCGGCCGCCAAAACCATTGACCGTATCGTCGACGTGTTCCCGGCAGCGGAGAAGGATATGGTGCGCGCGATGCTATCCGAGTCCCTGCGGGCGGTGATCTCGCAAACCTTGCTGAAGAAGATCGGCGGTGGCCGGGTGGCCGCCCATGAGATCATGATCGGCACACCCGCCATCCGTAACCTCATCCGTGAAGGCAAGGTGGCCCAGATGTATTCCGCCATTCAGACCAGCCAGAACGTGGGCATGCAGACTCTGGACCAGTGTCTGCTGGACCTGGTGCGCAATCGACAGGTGACGCCGGAGGCGGCGCGTGTCCGTGCGGTAAACAAGGATCTGTTCGCCTCCACCGGAGCAGCCAGCGCGGCTGCAGGGGCGAGGGCCTGATCCATGGTTTTCAGTGATCTGCTGAAGTTGATGAAGCAGAAAAAGGCGTCGGACCTTTTCATTACGGCTGGCGTTCCGCCGTCGATCAAGGTCGACGGCAAGATCATCCCGGTGACAAAACAGCGCCTGAGCGCGGAACAGTCCCGTGCCTTTGCCTATGGCATCATGAACGAGGACCAGCGCCGGGAATTTGAGGCCTCAAACGAATGCAATTTCGCCATTTCTCCCCAGGAGATCGGGCGATTCCGTGTAAACGTCTATATGCAGCAGCGCCAGGTGGGCATGGTTCTGCGCACCATCGAAACGGATATCCCGAGATTCGATGACCTGAACCTGCCCAAGGTCCTGGCGGATCTCTCACTGACCAAGCGCGGTCTGATCATCTTCGTGGGTGGTACCGGATCCGGCAAGTCCACCTCCCTGGCGGCGATGATCGGCTACCGCAACGAGTACAGCTACGGTCACATCATCACGATCGAGGATCCCATCGAGTACGTGCACGCGCACAAGAACTGCATTGTGACGCAGCGCGAAGTGGGCGTGGATACCGACAGCTTCGATACCGCGTTGAAGAATACCCTGCGCCAGGCGCCGGACGTCATCCTGATCGGTGAGATTCGGGCACGCGAAACCATGGAATACGCCATCCAGTTCGCGGAGACGGGCCACCTCTGTCTAGCGACCCTGCATGCGAACAGCGCGAACCAGGCCCTGGATCGCATCATCAACTTCTTCCCGGAAGAAAAAAGGAATCAGCTGCTCATGGATCTTTCGCTGAACCTGAAGGCGGTCATTTCCCAGCGCCTGATTCCGGTCAAGAGCGGCAAGGGGCGTGTTCCCGCGGTCGAGGTGATGATCAACTCGCCGCTGATTGCCGATCTCATCATGGAAGGCAATATCCCGGGTATCAAGGAGTTGATGGCCAAGTCGACCGAAGCCGGCATGCAGACCTTCGATCAGTCGCTGTTCAACCTGTACGAATCCGGCCTGATCTCGTACGATGAAGCCCTGCGAAACGCCGACTCTGTCAATGACATCCGACTGCGCATCAAACTTGAGGGCAAGGACTCCAAGACCCAGGAGCTTGGCGCATCCATGCAGAATCTCACCATCAAGTAGACGACTCGCGCGCGCCTGGAGCAACCCCGGGTCTCGGGCAGAGCGCGTCCTGGAGTTTGTACCGGTAAAAGGGGTTGTCGGGCACCCGGCGAACGATCCCCGGTCCAAATAGCCCCAAGATATGCGACGCTTGACCATACGTGAATTGCGGGACGCGGGATTGCCGGCACGGATGCCGGAGAATACCCGGCTCGGCGTGTGGAAACGAAGCACCGGTTTCGAGGTCATTCATCCCTATCACCGCGGCTACAGGTTCTGGGTCGCCGTGATCGTTGGCCTGATCGGCTTGGGCGCGGCCACCTATGGCGCGTATTCGCTGCTGCCTTTGGAATCCGATACCGCGCGCGAGGTCTTGTCCATTGTCAGCGCCACAGTCATCGCGACCTATCTCGGGTTTGTCCTGTACAAGCTGCACGAGACCCACAACACCCGGATCCGCATGGATATCACGCCCCGGGACCTGGCCATTTCCCGTGTTGGTCCAAGAGGGGCGACGGAGCGCATCGCCAGCTTTCCACTGCGAGACGTGGTTACGGTGGTGATTGACGGCCTGCGGGGCATTTCCATGGAAGGGGAGGAGCCTGGCACCCATATCGGAATCTGGTTCGGCACTGGCCTACGGGTTCCGGACCTCTACTACCTTGCCCTGGTCCTGTCCCAGGTGATGGACGGCTCCGCGTCTGAGGACTCGGAATTGCTGGCGCAGATCTAGGCGGAATCCCGTTCCCGTTCGAACACGACTTGCCCGCCCACCAGCGTGTGGGTTACCTGCCCGCGTAGCTCCCGGCCCACAAAAGGACTGTTTCGGCCACGGCTGACCATGTCCTCCGATTTCAGGATCCAGCGCGATTGAGGGTCGAAAATACAGACGTCGGCGTTGGCACCGACGCCGAGGTGTCCGGTGTCGACGGAAATCACCTCCGCCGGTCTGGCCGTAATCGCGGCAATTGCGGACGACAGCTCCAGGATGTCCTCATCCACCAGTTGCAGCACCAGGGGCAGCAGGGTTTCAAGCCCGGAGATCCCGGGTTCCGAAGCGCTGAAGGGCGCGAGTTTGGCGTCGGGTTCGTGGGGCTGGTGATCACTGCAGATGATGTCCACGGTTCCGTCCACCAGGGCCTGCCGAAGACCGTCGCGATCGCGAAGGCTGCGCAAGGGCGGGATCACATGGCACATGGAGTTGAAAAAACCGATGTCGTGTTCGGTCAGGTGCAGATGATGGGCCGTCACGTCGGCCGTCACCGGTAATCCCCGTGATTTCGCCTCGGCGATGATGGCCACGGCGCGGGCCGTGGACAGCTGGCAGAAGTGGGCCCGTACACCAGTCTGTTCGATCAGGGCCAGATCGCGGGCCAGGGCGACGGTTTCCGCGGCTTCCGGTATTCCCGGCAAACCCAGGCGGGTACCGATGTCGCCTTCGTGCACGCAGCCAGCACCGACCAGCCACGGGTCTTCGGGGTGCAGAAAGACCGTCAGGTCAAAACTGGCCGCGTATTCCATGGCGCGGCGAAGCACCAGGGTGTCGTGAATCGGCATATGGGCGTTGGTGAGACCCACGCATCCCGCCTCGTCCAGGGATTCCATGTCCGAGAGTTGTTTTCCCTCCAGACCGCGGGTGAGTGCGCCCAGGGGATGGATGAAACTCAAGCCAAAACGCCATGCGCGCTGCTGGATCATTTGCGCCATGGCCGGGGTATCGATGACCGGATTGGTATCCGGGGGGCATATGAGGGTCGTGATTCCGGCCGAGACCGCGGCCCGGGTCTCGCTTTCGATGGTTGCCTTGTATTCCTGCCCCGGTTCGCGCACGCGGGCGCGCAGGTCGATGAGGCCGGGGCAGACGATAAGTCCGGTGGCGTCGATCGTCGCCGTTACCTGAAATCCTTCGGGCGCGGCTCCGATCGCGGCGACGAAACCCTCGTCATCCAGGTAGAGGTCGGTCAGCGCGTCAACGCCGTTGGCCGGATCGATCAGGTGGCCGCCATGGATTCGCGTACCCATCAGCCACCCTCCCGTTCGCCAGCGGATCCGCCCATGACCAGGGCCATGACGGCCATGCGAACGGC
>JARRJV010000070.1:0-3395 GCA_037388825.1 Acidiferrobacteraceae bacterium
GAACATCATGACCCTGGGCGGGCTGGCCCTGGGCGTGGGCATGTTGATTGACAACACCATCGTCATGCTGGAGAACGTCACCCGGCATCGGCGCGAGTCCCCCGACAAGCCACCGGAGGAGGTCGCCACCGAGGCCGCGGGCGAGGTGACCAGTGCCATCGTGGCTTCCACCAGCACGAATCTTTCGGCGGTGCTCCCGTTCCTGTTCGTCAGCGGCCTCATTGGGCTGTTGTTTCGCGAACTGATCTTCACCATCTCGGCGGCCATCGTGGCCTCGCTGGTGGTGGCCCTGACCCTGGTTCCCACCCTGGCGGCGCGTATGCGCGACGAGAAGAGCGGGCGGCTGACGCTCCGGGTGAACCGGGCCATGATCGTGCTTCAGGGTTTCTACGGACGTCAGCTCGAACGGGTTCTGCATGCGCCCGGTCGCTGGTTGTTGCTGGCGGCATTGGCGCTGGGGCTGACCGCACCGGTGTTTCTGTCGGATCGACAGGAATTCCTGCCCAAACTCGACGACGGCAGTATCAGCATCAATATCCTCACCGATCCGGGAACCTCACTGGACAGTATGGATGCCAGCGTGGCGCAGTTGGAGAAACTGGCATGGTCCCTGGGCGACGTACAAAGCATCTATACACTCGTGGGCGGGCGCATCTTCGGTCGCACGGAACGGGAAACCCCGAACAGCAGCCACCTGCAGGTACAACTGGTTCCCGTGAGCCGTCGGAGCATCAGCTCGGCGCAATGGGTGGACAAATTCTATCGCGCCATGGGCAAGGCGCAGGTGGCGGGGATGACGGTACGCGCACGTACACGCGGAATCCGCGGCCTGCGTACCAGTAGCGGAGAGGACGAGGTCGACGTCATCGTGCAGGGTCCGGACCTTCAGACCCTGTCGCAAATCGGCAATGCCGTTGTCGAGCGCCTGCAAGGGGTTCCCGGTCTGCGCAATCTGAAGAGTTCGGCCGAAGAAAAACAGCAGGAGTTCGCCGTCCAAATCGACCGCCAGCGCGCCGCCGAGCTGGGGATCGACGTCACGGACATCGGCCGGGCCCTGCGGATTGCCCTGGATGGTATCGTGGTCAGCGATTTCATCGATCGCGACCATTCCTATGATATCCGCGTGCGCCTGCCGGCTGCCGACGTAACCAGCCCCCGCTCCCTTGGGGGGCTGCTGCTGTTCGGGGAACGCGCCGGTCGCCGCGCGGTGTACCTGCACGACGTTGCCAAGGTGCGATTGGTCTCGGTACCGGCGGAGATCGAACGCTACAGCCAGCGGCGCATGGTCCAGATCAGTGCCTCCCTGACCGAGGACCGGGCCCTGGGCGCGGTCATGCACGACGTGCGCGGGCGCCTTGCCGATTTCTCGCTGCCCAAGGGGTACATCCTGTTCTACGGCGGCGCCGACGAGGCCCTGACCAAAGGTCGTGTGCTGACGTCGGTGTTGGTTGGTCTTGCCCTGTTTCTCGTGTTCGTGGCCATGGCGGTGCAGTACGAATCCTTGCGCAACCCCACGGTGATCATCCTGTGCGTGCCCTTTACCCTGATCGGCGTATCCATTCCGTTGCTGATCAGCCGATTACCATTTCTCACGCCCATGCCCCTGTCCATGCCCATCTGGCTCGGCATCATCATGCTGGTGGGGATCGTCGTGAACAACGCCATCATTCTGGTGGAGTACATCGAGATCATGCGTCGGCGTGGCCGTGCCGTTCGCGATGCCATCCGCGAGGCCGCGCGCCTGCGCCTGCGGCCGATCCTGATGACCACCCTGACCACGGTCATCGGCATGCTGCCCCTGGCCCTGGGAATCGGCTCCGGCTCGGAAATGCTGCAGCCCCTGGCCCTGTCCATCGTTTTCGGCCTGTCTTTTTCCACCCTGGTCAGCCTGATGCTGGTTCCGGCCATGTATTTGCTGGTGGCCGGGCGCGGGGAAGCCCGATCCGGGGCCGCCGGGTGAACCCGGCCCGGGAATGGAATAAAATCCCGGCCGCCGTGGTCTAATTGAAAGTTCGGCGCCCTAACGCCCACACACCCGCCCGGCGGGTCAGAAGCAAGCACAGCAATATACCTACTACATATGAGGAGATCCCAGGTGATTGATTTGAAACGTAGAGCGTTCCTGCGGGCGACCGCGGCGAGCGGCGCCATGGCCGTCGCTGCCAGCGCCGGCCTGCTGCACCCCACCCGCGTCCTGGCCGCTGAATCCTGGCCGGCAGGCGCCTTTAATGCGAAGAAGCGCGATGCGGCGCTGCAGGCCCTGTTCGGGACCAGTGCCACCAGTTCCAGCGACAAGGTCATGATTACCGCCAATGCCCAGGCGGAGGACGGTGCTTCCGTTCCGGTCGCGGTCACGAGCGACATGCCCAACGTGGAGGACATCGCCATCCTGGTGCTGGAGAACACCCAGCCTTTGGTGACCCGTTGCCGTATCGGCGCGACCGGGGCGGCCTACTACCGCGCGAACATCAAGATGGCCAAGACCTCGGACGTGGAGTTCGTGGTCAAGGCCGGCGGCAAGCTCTATACGGCGACCAAGAAGATCAAGGTCACGGCCGGCGGTTGCGGCGGTTAGGCCCACACCCGAAACGAATTGGAGAGAAAAAGTTATGGCTAACAATCATGCGATAAAGATGCGGGTGCGAGACCTGGGCGACAACACCGCCGAATTGATGGTCCTGGTCAAGCACCCGATGGAAACCGGGCTGCGCAAGGACAAGGTGACGAAGAAAGTCATCCCCGCCCACTTCATTCAGAAGATGAACGTGATTCACAACGGCAAGGAAATTGCGGATGCCGATCTCGGTATCGCCGTCGCCAAGAATCCGATCATGGGATTCGGTCTGAAGAATGCCAAGACCGGTGACAAGGTCAAGGTCAGCTGGTCGGACAACAAGGGTGAGTCCGGCTCGGCCGAAAAGACCATCGAACTGTAAGAAACCGCAGTCTGAAAAAGCCGCCTTCGGGCGGCTTTTTTATTTTCCGTCTTCCGCGAGAATCCCGCCGGCAAGGCGCGCGGCACCAAAGGCGCTTTCCTGCGACACGGCCGGCAATACCGGCACGCCCAGCTTGCGCTCGCGGATGCGTGACCACGCCGGATTGCGGCTGCCGCCGCCGGTGGTGCGCACGGAGCGCAGTGGCGGGGCGCCCAGTTCGGTGAGCTTGCGATAGCCCGCCTGTTCGATCGCGGCAATCCCTTCCAGCAAACCCTGAAAGAATGTCACCGCATCGTCCGGGACCGGTTCCATGCGGGCAGGCCATTGGGGATCGTTGACGGGGAACCGTTCCCCCGGGCGCAGCAGGGGGTAGTAGTCCAGTCCGGTCGGATGGTCGGGATCCAGTTTCGGCGTCATGGCCTGCAATTCATCGGTGCTGAAGAATTTCAGCAACACCGC
>JARRJV010000070.1:3478-11598 GCA_037388825.1 Acidiferrobacteraceae bacterium
CTTCAGCGCCAGGGTCGAGCCCAGGGCAGTGACCGCCTCACAGGGGCCGGTGGCTCCGGCGGCGATGAAGGCGGCGACACTGTCGGTCGTGCCGGCCACGATCGTGGTTTGCCGTGGCAGCCCCAGTTCTCTTGCCATTGCCGGGTCCAGGAGCCCGAGCTCCGTGCCCGGGGCGTGCACCCGTGGCAGGCGTTCGCGATCTACCTGCAATTCCGCCAGCCACTCGGGCCAGCATTTCCGTACCGGGTCATAGCCCAGCTTGAGGGCATTGTTCCAGTCGCTGTCGCCAAAGTGGCCACACAGGCGGCCGGCAACCCAGTCCGACTGATGCAGGGCGAGCAGCTCGGCGTTTTGCGCCGACTGTTCCCGCAACCATAAATAATGGGCAAGGCCGGACCAGGGGCCGTGGGCGCCACAGTCCGGTGGAGCGACCGCGGCGATGCGCTTCGCCTGTTCCAGCGCGCGGCCGTCGTTGTACATCAATGCCGGCGTGCGCACGGTTCCATCCCGCTCGCACAGGAGCAGGGTACCGGACGTGCCGTCCACCGCCAGGCGGCAGACGTCGTGCTCGTGCAGAAAAGGGGAGATGTGTTGCAGGCAGTCCCGCACCGCCTGCCACCAGCATTCGGGGTCCTGCTGCACCCGTGGCCCGTCGTGCTCCGGTGCCGGAAGCGGGCTTGTGGCCTCGGCCAGCACCTCCTGCCGCGGGTCCAGGGCCAGGGCGCGGCAGGCGCTGGTGCCCAGGTCCAGCCCGAGGCAAACGGAGCGTCCCGCCGGGTTCAGCTTGCCGTCGCCGGCTTCCATCCGGGCTGGCGGTATTCCACGGTCACGGTGGTGTACAGGCCGCCGCGGACATTGAAGCGTGCGCGCAGGCGCATATAGCGGGGCGCGGTCGCCGCCACCAGGTCCTCGAGAATCTGGTTGGTCACCGCCTCATGGAAGGCGCCCTCGTCGCGGTAGGACCAGTAGTAGAGTTTCAGGGACTTCAATTCCACGCATTTCTGGTCCGGGATGTAGTCCAGGAACAGGGTGGCGAAGTCCGGCTGGCCGGTCTTGGGGCACAGGCAGGTAAACTCCGGACTCTCGATCTCGATGGTATAATCCCGCTCCGGATGGGGATTCTCGAAGGTATCCAAGGTCTTACTGGGCTTGGTAGGCATTTCGTTTCCCTTGTGCTAGCTTTGCGTGGCCTCGGCGCCGGGGCACCGGCGAATTGTAAACGATTACTCCCAGATTTAACCCTGACGAATCCCTGATGCGCCTGAAAAAAATTCGGATGGCCGGTTTCAAGTCCTTCGTGGACCCCACCACCATCCCGATTACCTCCTCCATGACGGGCATCGTCGGCCCCAACGGCTGCGGAAAATCCAACATCATCGACGCCGTGCGCTGGGTGATGGGCGAGAGCTCGGCCAAGAATCTGCGCGGCGATTCCCTGGCCGACGTCATCTTCAGCGGTTCCAATTCGCGCAAGCCCGTGGGCCGCGCCTCGGTGGAACTGGTGTTCGACAACACCGACGGCAAGGCGCCCGGCCAGTACGCCAGCTATGCCGAGATCGCCATTCGCCGCGAGGCCTCGCGCGACGGCCAGTCCGATTACTTTATTAACAAGACCCGTTGCCGCAAGAAGGACATCACCGACATCTTCCTCGGTACCGGTCTCGGTCCCCGTGCCTATTCGATCATCGAGCAGGGCATGGTCACGCGCATCATCGAATCCAAGCCCGAGGACCTGCGCGGATTCCTCGAGGAAGCGGCGGGCATCTCGCGCTACAAGGAGCGCCGCCGTGAGACCGAGAACCGCATCCGTCACACCCGGGAAAATCTCGACCGTGTGAACGACATTCGTTCCGAACTGGAAAAGCAGCTGAATCGCCTGCAGCGCCAGGCCAAGGCGGCCGCGCGCTACAAGGACCTGAAGCAGGAAGAACGCCTGCTCCATGCCCAGTTGCTGGCCCTGCGCTGGCGCACCCTGGACGCGCAACTGCGCGGCATCGAGTCCGAACTGGGTACCAGCGATGTGGAACTGGAGAAGCTGCTTTCGGCCCAGCGCGAGACCGAGGCCGGGATCGAGTCCCTGCGCAGCCAGCGTACCGAAGCGGCCGATGCGCTGAACACGGTGCAGGAAGAATTCTACGGAATCGGCGGCGAGATCTCCGCCATCGAACAGTCCATACAGCATGTGCGCGACACACGCGCGCAGCAGGTGCGTGAGCACGAAGAGGTCAACCGCTCCTGGACCGAGGCCAGCGAGCACCTGAAGGCAGACCTGGAGATCATCGAACGCCTCGGCAAGGAGCTGAACGAGGGCGCGGCGGAAATGGACCAACGGCGCCAGGCCCGCGACCGGCACGCCGAGGCACAGCGCGCGGCGGAACAGGCCATGCAGCGCTGGCAGTCCGACTGGCAGGTCTTCAGCGAGGCCTCGGCAGAACCGGCCAAGGTGCGCGACGTGCAACGGGCGCGCATTGACCAGCTGAACGAGCACATCGCTGAACTCGAGGAACGCCGGCAACGGCTGGGCGCGGAGGCGGAGCGCATCGGCGCCGAACTCGGCCAGGAAGGCCTGGAATCATCCCGAACCGAAGCACGCAATCTGGAAGAGGAGTGCACGCAACAGGCCCAGGCGGTCAGCGATCTCGAGCGCCGCCTGCGCGAACTGCGCCAGCAGCGCGAGCAGCTGGGCGAGACCCTCGAGCGCGAGCGCGAGGAACAGCAGCAGGTCGCCGCGCGTCTGACTTCCCTGCGCGAGTTGCAGGACGCTGCCCAGGGCAAGCACGACAACGAACTCACCCAGTGGCTGGAACACAACCGGTTGGCGCAGCGCCCCCGGCTTGCCGGTCGCCTGCAGGTGGAGACAGGCTGGGAACAGGCGGTGGAACGGGTCCTGGGTTCGACCCTGGGCGCCGTATGCGTGGACGACGTGGAAGGCTATCGCTCCTCTCTGACCGATCTCGGGCAGTCGGACCTGACGCTGATGGATACCCGTGGCGGCGACGCGCCGGCCATGCCCGGCCGCCTGGCGGCGCTGGTGCGCAGCGACATCCCGGTGGCGCCTCTCCTGAACCGGGTTCGCACGGCCGAATCCCTCGACGAGGCCTTCGCCCTGCGCGCGCAACTGGCGGAGGGCGAGTCGGTCATCACCCGCGAAGGCGTGTGGCTGGGGCCGAACTGGCTCAGCATCAGCAGCAGCGACGGTGCCCGCGCCGGCGTGTTGCGTCGCGAACAGGAGATCCAGGAACTCGGCGAAAAGGAGCACACGCTGTCCGAGCGCGTGGCCGAGGCGCGCACCCAGAGCGAAACCCTGCAGTCGCAGCTGGAAGACATGGACAACCAACTGGTGGATGCGCGCGAGGCGCTCAACCGCGCCAACGGGCGGCGCGCACAACTGGCCGAGCGTCTGGGTCACGAAGAGGCGCGGCGCGAGCAGCTGGATTCGCGTCGAGGCCAGTTGCAGGGCGAGATCGAGGAGCTGGACCTGCGCGCCACGCGCAGCCGCGAGGAACTGACGGCATCCCAGCGCCTGCTGAGCGAGGCCGAGGGTGCCAGTGGCGAACATGAGCAACGGCGGGCGCAACTGGAGGCCGAACGCGGACAGATCCAGGAACAGCTGGAGCGGGCACGCGACGATGCCGCCACGGCCCGCGATGCCTGGCACGAACTGGAACTGGAACGGCAACGTCGTCAGACCACGCTGGAGTCCACCGAGCAGAGTGTCGCCCGTCTGCGCGGGCAGTTGCAGCACCTGGAACAGCGGCGCGAGGAACTGGCCCAGGTCCTGTCCGCCGGCGATAGCCCGGAGGCCGAACTCAAGCAGAAGCTGGAAAGTTTCCTCGGCCGTCGCGTGGAAGTGGAGCAGCGGCTGAATACCGCGCGCCAGGAGGCCGGCGCCCTGGACGAGACCCTGACCGCGCGCGAGCAGGAACGCAACCAGCAGCAGAAGAAGGTGCAGGAACAACGCGAGGCCATGGAACAGATTCGGGTACGCCGCCAGGAACTGGTGACCCGGCGCGATACCCTGGTGGAACAGCTCGCCGAAACCGGTCACACCCTGGAGCAGGCGCGCGACGGCCTGGCCGAGGATGCCACCGAAGACGCATGGAAGGAGCAGCTCGAGGCTGTGGAGCGGCGCATCAACCGCCTGGGCGCCATCAATCTCGTCGCCATCGAGGAATACGAGCAGGAATCCGAGCGCAAGGGTTACCTCGACAAGCAGCACGAGGACCTGACCCAGGCCCTGGCGACGCTGGAAGAGGCCATGCGCAAGATCGACCGCGAAACGCGCACGCGTTTCCGCGAGACCTTCGACCAGGTCAACACCGGCATGCAGACCTATTTCCCGCAGCTCTTCGGCGGCGGTCACGCCTATCTCGAGCTGCTGGGCGAGGACCTGCTGACCACGGGGGTGGGCGTGATGGCGCGACCCCCGGGCAAGCGCAACAGCACCATCCATCTTCTGTCCGGCGGCGAGAAGGCCCTGACCGCGGTGGCGCTGCTGTTCGCCATCTTCCAGCTCAATCCGGCGCCGTTCTGTATCCTGGACGAGGTGGACGCGCCGCTGGATGATGCCAATGTGCAGCGCTATTCGGAAACCCTGAAGACCCTGTCCGGCAACACCCAGTTGCTGTACATCACTCACAACAAGATCAGCATGGAGATGGCGGATGTGCTGGTCGGTGTTACCATGTCGGAGCCGGGCTGTTCGCGCCTGGTCGCTGTAGACGTGGAAGAAGCAATGGAGATGGTCGCCTCGTAATGAGCCTGAAATTCGCCCTGCTGTTGATCGCTGTCGTCATCGTCGTCACGGTCGCAATCGGGGCGCTGGATCAGGCCCGCACGCGTAACCGTCGACTGAACCGCGATCGTCCCCGGGAGGAAGCCGAAGAGGACGAGGTACTGGCCGTGGCACCGGCCGAACCCGCGGGCGCTCCCGCGGCCCTGGAAAAACGTTCGCTCAAGGCCGACCGGCCGATCCCGCACCAAATGGTGCGCCAGCCCCACGAAGACTTCTACGAGGAACTCAAGCGCATCGAGCGTGCCGTGGATGTGCGCCTGGACGTGGACCCGGACATCGACCGGCGCGCGGCTACCGCGGAGGCCGAGGCCGAACCCGAGATACCCGGCCGCGTCGTGCCCACGGTCGCCAACGAACGCATCGATTTCATCGTCACCCTGCCGGGTTCGTCCCCGGTGTCGCGTCACAAGGCCCTGGGCCTGTTCCGCCAGAACGAATACCTGCTGGACAAGCCGCGGGCGATCTACGGCCGGCGCCACGTCACCAAGGTGTGGACCAATCTCGAGACCGATCCCGAGGACATGGAATACGACGAATTGCGCCTGACCCTGCAGATGGCGGACAGCGACGGGTCGGTGACGGAATCGGAGCTCAACACCTACACGCAAATGGCCCTGCAGTTCGGCGACCAGCTGAAGCGGCGCACCCTGTTCTCCCTGGACCATGAAGACGCGCTCCTGCTGGCCCAGGACCTGGACGGCTTCTGCAAGGAGTACGACGTCATCGCCTCGCTCAATATCGTCGCCAACAGCCCCACGGGGTTCGGCGGGCGCGCCGTGGACGGCGCCGCGACTGAAGCCGGCATGCAGTATGGCGATATGCACATTTATCACATGGCCGACGGCGGGGGTCGTACCCTGTTCAGTCTCGCCAATCTGTTCAAGCCGGGCGATTTCGATCGCGAACACCTGGACGAGTTTCACACCGAGGGCGTGACCCTGTTCATGCAGGTGGCGACGGTGAACGAACCGGCGGCGGTGTTCGAGCAGATGGCGGAGGTGGGGGCACACATGGCGGAAGAGCTGGGCGGCCGACTGGTGGACCAGGACGGCAAGGCCCTGACCGACTCGGGGCGCCGGGCCATTGCCGCCCAGATCAAACAGATCGCCGGCGATATGTCGCGCAGGGGCATCGAGCCGGGTAGCGAGGCGGCGCGCCGCCTGTTCGGCATATGAACGCCGGCACCAGGGCCGCGCGCGAGATCGAGGACCTGCGGCGGCAAATCGAGCACCACAACTACTTGTATTACGTACTCGACCGGCCGGAGATTCCGGACGCCGAGTACGATCGCCTCATGCGCCGCCTGCAGGAACTGGAGGCGGCGCACCCGGACCTGGTCACACCCGAGTCGCCGACCCAGCGGGTGGGCGCCAAGCCCCTCAAGCAGTTCGCCGAGGTCCGCCACACCATTCCCATGCTGTCGCTCAACAACGCCTTCAGCGACGAGGAGGCGGAGGAGTTCGACCGCCGCGCGCGCGAGCGCCTGGGTGAGGAGCGGATTCACTACGTCGCCGAACCCAAGCTGGACGGTCTTGCCATTGCAGTGGTGTACGAGAACGGCGCGCTGACCCGTGCCGCCACCCGCGGCGACGGAACCACCGGCGAGGACGTGACCCTGAACGTGCGCACCATCGAGTCCGTGCCCCTGCGCCTGCGTGGCAAACACATCCCCGAGTTGCTGGAGGTGCGCGGCGAGGTGTACATGCCGCACAAGGGCTTCGCCGAACTGAACAAGCGCCAGGTGAAACGCGGCGAGAAGACCTTCGCCAATCCCCGCAACGCCGCCGCAGGCAGCCTGCGCCAGCTGGACCCGCGCATTACCGCGGAACGGCCGCTGGAGATGTATTGCTACGGCGTGGGCGAGGTGCGCGGCGCCGATTTGCCGGACCGTCACAGCAAGATCCTGGAGCAGCTGCGCGACTGGGGTCTGCGCGTCAGCCCCGAGATCAAGGTCGTGCGTGGTATCGATGCCTGTCTGGACTATCACCGGGATCTGCTGGACAAGCGCGAAACGCTTCCCTATGACATCGACGGCGTGGTGTACAAGGTCGATCGTATCGAGCAGCAACAGGAACTGGGATTTGTCGCGCGCGCGCCGCGCTGGGCCCTGGCGCACAAATTCCCGGCGGAAGAGGAGATGACGAAGCTGCGCGACATTGAAGTGCAGGTGGGTCGCACCGGCGCGGTCACTCCGGTGGCGCGGCTGGAACCGGTGTCCGTGGGCGGTGTCACCGTCACCAATGCCACCTTGCACAACGAAGACGAGATCGAACGCAAGGACGTGCGCATCGGCGATACCGTCATCGTGCGGCGTGCCGGCGACGTGATTCCGGAAGTGGTGGGCGTGGTCAAGTCGAAGCGGCCGCGCAACGCGAAGAAGTTCAGGATGCCGAAGAAATGCCCGGTGTGCGGTTCCGAGGTCGAGCGGCTGGAAGGCGAGGCCGTGGCACGATGCACCGGCGGGCTGTTCTGCCCGGCCCAGCGGCGCGAGGCCATCAAGCACTTCGCCTCCCGCCGCGCCCTCGACATCGAGGGCCTGGGCGACAAGCTGGTGGAGCAACTGGACGAACAGGGGCTGGTGAAGGACGTCGCCGGGCTGTACGGGCTCAGCCTGGAACAGGTCGCCGGGCTGGAACGCATGGCGGAGAAGTCGGCGCAGAATCTCCTGGATGCGCTGGAAGATTCCAAGGAAACCACGCTCGCGCGTTTCATCTATGCCCTCGGCATCGGTCAGGTGGGCGAGGCCACGGCACGCAATCTTGCGCGCCACTTCGGCAATCTGCCGGCGCTGCAAAAGGCGAGTCTGGAAGATTTGGAGGAGGTGCCGGACGTGGGCGAGGTGGTGGCGGAAAGCATTCACACCTTCTTTCGCCAGGCCCACAACAAGGAAGTGATCCAACGGCTGCAAAAGGCAGGCGTGCACTGGAAGGACGAGCAACCGGTATCGAAGGCGAAACAGCCGCTGGCGGGTCAAACCTTCGTTCTGACCGGTACCCTGGATTCCATGACCCGGGACGAGGCCAAGGATCGCCTGCAGGCCCTGGGGGCCAAGGTCAGTGGCAGCGTGTCGAAGAAGACGAACTACGTGGTGGTGGGGGCGGAACCCGGATCCAAGGCTGCGAAGGCCGAGGCCCTGGGCGTTACCATGCTGGACGAGGCCGCGTTCGCGCGCCTGCTGAAGAAGAATTCATCGTAGAAGAAAGCAGGAAAGGGTGGTACGGCGGAGACCGCCGTACCACGCAGGAAGGCTATTTGCCGTCTTGCTTTTCCGGAGCCGGAGCCGGAGCCGGAGCGGGTGCCGGGGCGGGTGCCGGGGCGGGTGCCG
>JARRJV010000071.1 GCA_037388825.1 Acidiferrobacteraceae bacterium
CGCTTTCGATATTTGCCGCCATCGCTGGACTCCGGAGCCCCGTTTCGCTGTCTTCAGTGAGGACGCCGTCCGCTTGCGGCAGGCCTTACGCCGCCTTGACGTCCCGAATTCTTGTGAAGTCTAATTAATTATATAGCATAAGTTCGTGAATGCTCGTAGTAATAGCACTGGAATCGCACCCGTCAATGTTGACAACGGGGGCAAAAATAAAGGCTGCGTGCTCCCCGGACCTGGCGCCGGATCGGGGTCCCGCAGACCGGGCAGGGCTCACCGGCGCGCCCGTAGACCTGCAGACTCAGCTGGAAATAGCCGGGATTTCCGTCGGCACGCCGAAAATCGCGCAGGCTGGAGCCGCCTGCGCGGATGGCGTCGGTCAGCACGGCGCGCAGGGCATCGAGCAGGCGCCCACAGCGCTCGCGGCCGATGCGCCCGGCCGCCCGGCGCGGGTCGATGCCGGCGCGAAACAGGGCTTCGTTGGCATAAATATTCCCGATCCCGGCAATCACGTGGCTGTCGAGCAGGGTGTCGCGGATGGCGCGTCTGCGACCCTTAAGACGCGCACGCAGGGCATTAGCGTCCAGGGCCGGGTCCAGCGGTTCCGGGCCGAGTCGGGCCAACAGCCGGTGACCCATGGGGTCACCCCGGGTCCACAGCACAGCCCCGAAGCGGCGCGGATCGCGCAGGCGCAGACACATGCCATCGTCGAGAACGATGTCTACGTGATCGTAGGCAGAGGGTGGGGAATCGGCCGGCACGACGCGCAGGCTTCCGGACATACCCAGGTGGATGATGACGGTACCCCGGTCGGTTTCGAGCAACAGGTACTTGGCGCGTCGACGGACCTTGTTGATCGTGGCGCCCGGGAGGTCCCGGGAAAGGCCGGGTGGCACCGGCCAGCGCAGACGCCGGTCGCGCACGAGCACACCACGGACAACGTGGCCAGTGACCGCCGGGGCGATGCCGCGGCGTGTTGTTTCCACCTCGGGAAGTTCCGGCATCAGTCGGGTTTGAGTTCGAGCAGGCGTTTTCCAACTTCTTCCGGGAAATGATACTCCAGGCCTTCGTCGGGCCGGTACAGGACCAGCTCGCCGTGGCGGGACAGGATGTCCACGACTACGGTGGCAGGTTTGCCTCCCTTCTTGTCCGGTGCAAAGCGGAACCGAATCTGCTGGTGCACCGGTTTGCCCTGATATTTTTCTACGGTCAGTGCCTGGGCGTAGCGCCATTCGTCGACAAAGGTGTTGATGCGATCCGTGGTCAACTTGTCGGAAGCGGGTCGCACGATCCAGCGACCGTCCTTCAGTTTCAGGTTGAGGCCGGGCAGATACAGCGCCACCGGTTTCAGGTCCTGGCGAAAAAGATGGGCGTCAAGAAAGTCACTGTAGGTCCGTGCAACATCCTGGAAGTTGCGACCGGCGACCAGGTAGATGCGTCCCTGATATTGCACGTACTGCAGATCGTTGACGGGATTCGTTCCGCCAAAGGCAATACGCTGGTCATCGAGCTGCAGTACCGCCCTGGGTTTGGCCAGACCGAATTGCGCCAGATCCTTTCCCACGGACAAGGGCAGCTCCTTCTGCACCCGCGCCATGGCCACTCGCAATACCCGGGCGGTATTGAAGGCATGGGCGCGGGCGCCAACCGGAGTATCCATATACCAATGTCCATTGTGGTCGGCGAGGACAATGGTGTGACGGTTCGGTTGTTCGATGCGCACATGCTGGATCTTGCGTGGATCCAGGGTGGTCAGCCGGGGCTTGGGGGCGGATGCTTTCAGGCCCGGGCGCCAGACCGCGAGCGCGGTGAGACCGGCGATCGCCAGCAGCAGGATGGAATTTAGCAACCAGCGCCGATTCATCGTTTTCGCCGGCGCAACCAGACCGCGAGACCGGTTCCCATCAGGCCGGCCGGCAGCAGCAGCACGAACACCAGCCGCAGTATCGTGCCCAGGGCCGGACTCAGGGTCAGCTGATAGTCAACCGCCGTGCGGGTGGGAATGTTCACGAAGGCATCGTTGGCGCTGACCCAGTTGATCAGGCGCATGCCGAAATCGAGATTGCCGCCGACGCCCATCACAAATGAGTTCGAAAGAAAATCCCCATCGCACATAACGATGGCCCGTTGCTCCCTGTTTTCCTGTTTGCGGGAAAAGGCTACACCGACATCGAGTGGTCCGGGTATGTCCTTGCCCTTGTCATAGGCCAGTGTCTTGTTCAAGGGGCCGGTCTCCGACCATGCCGATTCGCGTGTGTCCACCAGCACCGAGGGTTGCCACGAATCCTTGTCTGTCTGTTCCTTTGCGCCCCGTCCGACCTGATCCTGGTTCAAACTGATTCCACAGGCATCCGGGAACACGGTGTTCTCGTGAAATCCCTTCAGCGCCGCCTGGTTGCCGTAACTGGATATGAACAATGCCCGGGCGCTACGGGTGAAGGCCTGGGACACCGGATCAATGATGACACCCGGATCGAACTCGAACCCCAGTTGTTCCGCCAGCGGGGTCAGGCCGTAGGACGGACCGGGGTCGGCCAGCCAGAGGAGGTTGCCGCCCTGGCGAATGAACTTCTGGATGGCCTTCACTTCGGTGGGCAGCAGCCGGGTCTGGGGTCCGGCGATGACCAGTACACTGGTGTTGCGCGGAATCTGCGGGCTTTCGGCAAGGGATAGCGACCGGGTCTGGAAGCCCTGGCGCTTGAGATAGATGCTCCATTTCGACAGATCGAAATTGGCCCCGCGGTCCGGACTGCGCTCGCCGTGACCGGACAGGAACACGATCCATTGGTCACCCTTGCGCGCGAGTCGACCCAGGGCATTGGTGATGGCCTGTTCCCGCGGGGAATGAACGATCTCGGATTTGCCGTCGTAGAAGATCTGCAGGTCGCCGGCCAGGCGTACTCCCGCCTTGCGAACTTCTTCCGGATGGGAATTGGGATCGACGAAGATGAGCTTGATGTCCGGCTTGTGGCGCTGATAGGCGCGAATGTTCTTGGCGATTGCGTCGTGCAGTTCGTTGCCCGGTTCCACGAAGGCCTTGATGCGTACCGGTTTGTCCAGCCGTTTCAGGAGCTTTACGCTCGCGGGCGAAAGCGAGTTGCGGCCGCTGCGGGTGAGATCGACGTCCCAGCGGTACAGATGTGTGAGCCACATGAGCAGGCCGGCGATGCACAGGACCAAAAAGGTAAAACTGGCGGTCGCCAATCGCAATTGCCTGCGGGATTTTGCGGTGACCTTCACGATCAGGCCCCCAGTCGGTCGGCGTCCAGCCGCCGGACGCTGAAGATCAGAAACACCGCCGTGAATATGAAGTAGTACAGGGTGTCTTCACTGCTGAATACGCCTTCCAGAAACGGAAGATAGTGATCGATGATGGACAAATAGCTGAGGGTGTTCTTGCCCCACAGGTTTGCCGATACATCGAAGATCCAGAGCAGAAACAGGGCGCCAAAGGTCGCAACCGCTGCCAGGGTGGGTGACTGCGTCAAGGTCGACATGAACAGCCCAATGGCGGCGAAGCTGGCCAGCAACAACACCAGTCCAAAGGCCGAGGTAAACAACAGGCCCCAATCGAGGGCGCCTCCGAAGAGCAGCGAGAGCGGCATGAGGATCAACATGGCGACAACTGTCATCATGTACGCCAGGACGCCAAGATACTTTCCGAGCACGATCTCGGTCATGCTCGCGGGGGCGCTGTAAAGCAGGGACAGGGTCTGGTTGCGACGCTCCTCGCTCACCAGGCGCATGGTGATCAGCGGGCTGACAAACAGTAGCATCACCGCTGCCCAGCCGAAGATGGGCACGGCCACGGCCAGGGTCACGCCCTGGGGATTGGCGTTGCGAAGGAACGCAGAGACGTTGGAGAAGAAACTGAATCCAAGTATGGCCTGGATGACTCCGAGGATGATCCAGGCGAGGGGCGAGAGAAACAGGCTGCGCAGTTCGCGCATGGCAATGGTGAAGATCATGTCGCCGACTCCGTTTCCGTGGCGCCGTCTTGAGCGGCTTCCTCGGTGGTCAGGCGCAGGAAGATTTCCTCCAGCGAGACGCGTCCCGGCCGCAGCTCGCGCAGGTTCCAGTGCTGCTCCACGGAGCGCCGTACGATTTCCTCCGTGGGATCGGTGTCCGGGGCGTAGACGATGCGGATTCGTCCTTCGCGCTGCGGCTCCACCGCGGTGACGCCGGGCAAGTCCTGCAGTACCTGGATATCGGGCGCTGCGGCAAATGACACCGTAAGCGAAGCGGATTTCATCTGCTGTTCCAGACCGTCGATACTGTCGGTCAGCACCAGCTGACCGTCGCTGATGATTTGCACCCGGTCACAGGTGGTTTGTACCTCAGGCAGAATATGGGTCGAAAGAATCACGCCGTGTTCCCGGCCGAGATCGCGGATCAGTTCCCGGATCTCGCGGATCTGGATCGGATCGAGTCCGACTGTGGGTTCATCGAGGATCACCACCGGCGGCATATGAATGATCGCCTGGGCAATCCCCACCCGTTGCTGGTAGCCCTTGGACAGGTTGCCGATCAGCCGTTCGGATACACTACCCAATCCGCACTTCTCCTTGGCGGCCTCACGCGCCGCGCGGCGTCGTTCGCGCGGGATACGGTTCAGGGCCGCGCAGTAGTCGAGGAATTCATTCACGGTAAGTTCGCGATACAGCGGCGGTTGTTCGGGAAGATAGCCGATGGCGGCCTTGGCCGTGCGTGGCTCGTCGAGAATGTCGTGACCGTCAATCAGGATTGCGCCGGCAGTGGGAGAGAGGTTGCCGGTCAGCATGTTCATGGTGGTGGTCTTGCCGGCACCGTTGGGGCCGAGAAATCCAAGCACCTGGCCGCGGGCGACCGTGAAGCTGATGTTGTTCACGGCGCAATGATCACCGTAGAAACGCGAAACGCCCCGAACGTCGACGAGTACGGTACCGGTCATTCTTTTGTTTGGCGCGTAGTCACGATGGTCGACGACGAGTTAAAGGGATGAGCCCGGGGTTTGTCAAATCATCCGTGTCAAGGACGCGGAAATTCGTTGTTTATTTTCCGCAAACCGCATGGTAGACAGTGTGCCCTGCAATCTAAGAGCATTGCGACGACAAAAAATGTTTCAGACCGGCCGATGACGTATACCATCAAGAATGAAGCCAGCGGAACGGAATTCAGCGCCGACGAAAACGAATCGGTGCTGGATGCGGCACTGCGCCAGGGGATTGTCCTGCCCTACAGCTGCCACAACGGGAGCTGCGGTACCTGCAAGGGCCGCGTCGTATCGGGTGCTGTGGACTATGGCCAATACGATCCGGCGGCATTGAGCGATGCCGAGCGCGCGGACGGTTTGGCCCTGTTCTGTCAGGCCAGGCCTTTGTCGGATCTTGTTATCCGGGCGCAGGAGCTTGGCGCGGTCGCGAACATTCCGGTCAAGACCCTGCCTGCCCGGGTGGTGAAGATGGAAAAGCTGGCGCACGATGTCATGGGACTGTGGCTACGCCTCCCGGCCAATCAGCGCCTGCAATTCCTCGCTGGTCAATACATCGATATTCTTTTGCGGGGCAACGAACATCGGAGCTTCTCCCTGGCCAATGCGCCGGCGGATGATGAGATGCTGCAGCTTCAGATCCGGCTCGTCCCGGGAGGCAGCTATACCGGCCATGTGTTTGAGGCCATGAAAGAGAAGGATCTGCTGCGGTTCCGCGGACCCCTGGGTACGTTTTTCCTGCGTGACGAACCCGCTTTGCCCGCGATCCTGGTGGCCGGGGGCACGGGATTTGCGCCAATGAAGAGCATTCTGGAACAGCTGTTCGCCAGCGGCGAGCGCCGAGACGTTCATCTCTACTGGGGGGCGCGCAGTCTACGGGATTTGTACGCGGCCGACCTGGCCCGTTCCTGGGCGCAGGAATACAATTTCTTCCGCTTCACTCCGGTGTTGTCGGACCCGCAGCCGGAAGACGGGTGGATCGGCCGCACGGGCTGGGTGCATGAAGCGGTAATCGCCGATCATCCGGATCTGTCGGGGACTGAAGTTTATGCCAGCGGACCGCCGCCCATGATCGATGCGCTGAAGGCCGCATGCCTGGCCCACGGCCTGGCGACCGATCACCTGTACTACGATTCCTTCGAATTCGCCCACGGCGGCGAGTAGCCACCCAGACAGCTTTCCAGTCCGTCGCGATAGCTCTTTTGTGCGGCGGATGCATCCCCCGTTCGCTCGTAGGCCTTGCCCAGCGCCAGGTAGGCACCGGCGCCGGCCCCCAGGCTTGTCGCCTGCTCCAGGAGCTGTATTGCCTCCCCGTTGGAACCACTGGCCAGCGCGAGTTTGCCCAAGGCCAGGTGTAGGGCGGGGCTTTCGGAGTGGGTGGTGCGCCAGGTTCGTGCGGTGTCGTATTGTCGCGCCACGTGCTCGGTGTGTGCATCACCATACAGGGCGACGAGCTCTTCATTCCATTCGCGACCAATGGAATCGCGCAGCAGCGACTCCGCCTCCTCGTGTTCACCTTGCTCGATCAATTTGCCGGTATAGACCGCGACCAGTCCGGGTTGCTGGCGGAGATTCTTCGGCAGGGCTTGCCACGCCCGTCGCAAGACATCCAGGGAACCGGATGGAAGTGAGGGCATGAGCAGATGGCGATGGACATTGACTTCGAGCCGGGAAAGCTCGCTTTCCTTCATGACTTTCTGTTTGCGAAGTTCCGGCAGCAGGTATCCCAGTCCGGTCCAGTCCTTCAGGGACAAATAGGTATCCGCCAGCAACTTGAGTACGTAGCGATGTTCGGGTGCGCGGCTGTGCAGTTCGGTCAGAGTTGCCAGGGCCTGCTCGCGCTGATTGGCCAGCACCTGCAGCATGGCCTGGGTCATTCCGGTAGCGAGGTCATTGTCGGGCGCTGCCTCGTAGGCCTTGGCCAGGTAGTCGTCGCGCTTGGCCGTATCCCCTTGCCCCTGGCTCGCCATGGCCAGCGCCAGGTAGCTGATCAGCGGGGCCTCGCTGTGTTGCACGCTGGCCTGCAGTTCGGCTTCTGCAGTCTTCCAGTCTCCGCCGGCGAGGGCCGTGAGTCCGCGCGCCAGGGCCGTGCGCGATCGTGTGCCAAAGCGTCGCGCACGCCAGAGGGAAATCCCCTTGGGAAGGCGAAGGGCACGAATGGTGAGCCGGGCGACGAGATAGAGTCCGAGGAAACCGGTCACGGCGAATACCGCATATAGAGTCAGCGGCATTTCCAGGCTCCATGGGGGCCATACCATGAGCACATAGCCCGGGTCCCGCGCCGCCGCCAGGGTCAGGATCGTGGCGATGAGCAGGACGACAAGGATGAAGACCAGCAGTCTCATAGGCCGGCGTGTTTTTCAGCGACGATGCGCAGGGCCTTCAGCGATGCGCCGATGTCGGGACGTTTTTCGGACAAGGGTTGCCGGGCAAGAGCCTGAATCTCTTTTTGCATTTCCTTGACGGCTTGGGCATCGGGGTCGAAGTAGGTCTTGATCCAGCGTGACGCTGATTCAAGATTGCTGCGGTAGGTTCCCCGATCCGCACGAAGCGCCGCCTGTTGGGCACCTAGCAGAACCAGTCTCAGATTCTCGCGCAAAAAGTATTGCTGCGTTGGAGGCAGTAGCGGGCGATAGGATTCGACGTTGCTGCGGAAGGTAATCAGGCTTCGGATGTCGGACCACAGCTGTCGGAAGAATCCGCGACTGGCCGATTCTTTTCTCCCTTCCGTCCCTTCCTTTGCATTCGGCGCCGCTGCCGAGTCCTTCGTCTTCATGGACCGGAAATCCAGGGACAAGGGGAGGTGTTCTACGGTTTCGGCGAGGTTCGCCAGTTTCAATGCGATCCCGGGAATGTCCACCCGCTCCGTCGACTTCAACGCGTCGATTTCCTTCACCAGCTCCTTTCGTACAGGAAGCAGGGTCTCTGGTTGGCCACGATCATCAACTGTTCCGATTCCGCCATAATCCAGTCGCGGCGGTTGCGTCCAAGGGACTCGCTGGTCTTGCGCAGCGCCTCATTCAACGTGTCCTGCGACTGTTTCAGCTGATCGAGATCATAGCTGGCGGAGGCGGCGCCATCCTTGAGTTACGCGACAGTATCCAGCAGCGACTCGACACGGGTGGGGAGATCGTTATGGAACAGGAGGGGGTGGGCGACAAAGAGGTACCAGGCGATGTATCCGTTGGCGCCGAGGGAAACTAGGGAAAGCAGTGCAACCAGCCACACGCCTCGCGAACGCCGTGGTTTGGTTTTCGGCTTCTCCGGGGCTTCGTTCTTGTTCTCTTCGTCGCTCATGGGAATCAGGCAGGAATGGTCCACCGATTATACGGTGTTTTTTGTGCGTCGCCATGTGCGAATGGCATCGACGATTCCCTCATCGCTGGCTTCGCTGGCGACTACGGTGAGTTTCAGGCCCAGGCGGTCACAGGCAGCGAGCATGCGTGGGCTGATCACGACCGCGGGGGTTTCGCGCAGCAAGGCGCGACCCTTGTCCCCGAGCATGGCATGGAGATTTTCCAGGCCCTCGACACTGCTCAGGACGACAATATCGATTAAGCCGTTTGCCCAGTCATTTTCGATGGAAGAGGTATCGGTATCGGGTCGCAGGCGTTGATAGGACTCGGCATATTCCACCTCGGCCCCCCGTTGCCGCAGGGTATCCGCCAGCAGGGTCCGCCCGCCGACGCCCCGGAAGATGACGACGCGCTTGCCGGCAACATCCTGCAGCTCGTCTGCCAGCAAAAGCGTTTAACTTCGAAAATGGGTTTGCGGTGCGATATCCACGGGATTGCCCTGTTCGGTCAGGGCTCGCGCGGTACCGGCGCCGACGGCGCCGATTCGCAAATTTTTCGGCAGCCCGCCAATGCGTTCGTCGATGGCATGCAGTGCCTGGTGTACTGCGTTGGGGCTGATGAAGATCGCGATATCAAATGATGGCAGTCGGTCGATGACTTCATTCAGCGTCGTTTCGTCTGCCGGCCCGGCAATCTCGATGCTGGGCAGGAGCACGGCACTGCCGCCGGCGTCTTCGATGCGTTGCGCGAGTTGCCGCGCCTGGGCCCGGGGCCGTGTGACCAGGACCCGCGTACCTTGCAGATCCCTTGCGCTGGTGTCAGGCACGGCCGTAGATGTCGTCCAGGATGTCGCCGGCGCCGCGCGCCAACAGTCGTCTGGCGAGTTCCGTCCCCAGGGACTCGGGATCGTCGGCGGGTCCACGCAGTTCCTCGCGCAGAACCAGGCCGCCATCGGGCCTGCCGACGAGTCCGCGCAGATAGAGGTCCTTGTCTTCCAGAATCGCATAGCCGGCAATGGGCACCTGGCAGCCGCCCTGCAGCGCGGCATTCATGGCGCGTTCCGCGCGCGTACACAATTCCGTCGGGTGGTGGTTGAGTTTTGTCAGCAGTTCGAGCACCGCTGTGTCGCTCTGGCGACATTCGATGCATACCGCTCCCTGGCCTACGGCCGGCAAACTGTCCACGGGATCGATGCGATCGCGAATGCGGTCGTCGAAACCCAGGCGCTTCAGTCCCGCGGTGGCGAGAATGATCGCGTCGTATTCCCCGGCATCCAGTTTGGCAAGGCGTGTGTTGACGGGGCCTCGCAGGCCGATGATCTCCAGTTCCGGGAAGGCCGCGCGCAGCTGGCATTCGCGCCGCAAACTGGACGTGCCCACGCGGGAACCGGACGGCAGTTCATGCAGGGAGGAGTAGGAATTCGAGACCAGGGCATCTCGCGGATCTTCTCGCTCGCAAATGGCCGCCAGGGAAAGCTCGGGCGGCAGTTCCACGGTCATGTCCGTGAGGGACTGGACCGCCAGATCCACTGTTTCATCCAGGAGTTGCTGTTCCAGCTCCTTGATAAACAGGCCTTTCCCCCCAACCTTTGCAAGACTGGTATCGAGGATCTTGTCCCCCTGGGTGGTGATTTCCACCAATTCCACTTCGAGTTCGGGATGCAGCGCGAGCAGGCGCGAACGGACATCGTTGGCCTGCCACAAAGCCAGTTGGCTTCTGCGGGTGCCGATTTTCAGGGTTTTCATGGTGGCGACCAGGATTTTGCGGGGAAGGGACCCGGAAGACGGATATTTTTCTGATAGTATACCGGTCTTTCCGGGTTACCGGGAGCCGGGTTGGCGCGGAGTGCTGGAAATGTTTGGACGCTTGTTCACCATACTACTACTCATGACCTTGCCTGTTCTGGCACGTGCCGGGGGTCTGCCCCCTGCCCGGGATCTGCAGCACGATGCGCGGGAATCGCAGGCCACCGGTCGACCGATTCTGGTGTTTTTTATGGCTGATTCCTGTTCCTACTGCGAACAGGTGCGCCGCCTGTACCTGGAACCCATGTATGCGGATGCGTCCTATCGCAAGCGGCTGATCTTTCGCGTAGTGAACGTGGGCGACGGTCGCCGGATGACGGACTTCCGCGGCAAGCGAACCAGCCAGAGCGACTTTGCCGATTCCGAAGGGGTGGGCCTGACGCCAACCATACGGTTCTACGATGGCGGCGGCAAGGAACTGGTCCCTCAGCTGCGCGGCTACAGCTCGCCTGATTTCTATCTCGCCTACCTGGAGCAGGCGGTGGACTCTTCCATCGCCCGGTTGCACCGCCGCAACACCGTGGTGGGTGCAGCGACTGCGATTTCCTACTAGTCAGGCGGTACGACGGTTCCGCACCCAGCGGCGCACGGAAGCCGTGTGGCGGCGGCTGACATCCAGCTTGCGATCCGTATCCCGGAGGTTCACCTGCCAGGAACCCGTGGGGTTCTTTTCCACGCCAAGAATCCGGTCGGTGGCCACCAGTGCATTGCGATGGATGCGAAGGAAACGATCACCAAATTCCTTTTCCAGGTTTACGAGCGAATCCTCGATGAGGAATTCTTCATCTGCTGTCTGAATCACAACATACTTGCTGTCGGCCAGGAAAAAGATGACGTCGGCGACAGGCACCAGCCGGATATTGCCGCGCATGTGCACACTGATGTGAGTACGGGCTTTTGGTTCGTCCCGTGACTGGTTGACCTCCTGCAGTTGTTTGGCCGTCAGCTTCTTGGCCTTGACCAGCGCATTCGCAAGCCGGTCCTTTCGGATCGGCTTGAGCAGATAGTCCACGGCGTTGACCTCGAATGCATCGAGGGCGTGCTGGTCGTATGCCGTGGTAAAGATCACGCTGGGTGGATTCTCCATTCCCATGAGGTGCATGGCCGCCTCCAGGCCATCCATACCCGGCATACGGATATCCATCAGGAGGAGATCCGGGTTCAGTTCGCCCGTCTTCTCGATGGCCTCGTTGCCGTTCATGGCCTCGCCCACCACATTGTAACCGCCGATATCATTCAGCAATTCCCGCAGA
>JARRJV010000072.1 GCA_037388825.1 Acidiferrobacteraceae bacterium
CCGGGCGCCCGGCTCCCCGGGCGCCAACATCTTGTCTGCATTCACCAGCGGACGCGGCGCGGTCTCCACGGGCTCCGGAGTGTGCTTGTACCAGCTGGCCCACATCCACAAGCCGATATTGGCCAGCAACAGGGCGCCCAACAGCCACTTCAGCATTCATCCTCCGCCACGGCCAGGCCGCGCAACACCAGATCCGGTATGGACACCGATTCAAATCCAAACAGGGAATTCAGGGCGGGGGCATTGCCTCCGGTCAATACCACCCGCATGTCCGCTCCCAGGACGTTTCTGCATTCGGTCACGAGCCTTTCGACCGCACCGGCCAGACCGTACAGTGTTCCGGCGGCAACGGCGTCGGCGGTGCTCCGCGCAACACAATCGTCGGCGTCGCCCGCTGCACTTCCTGCACCGGCCGTCCCTGCGGACAAGCCTGATCGCAGCAACGTGAGACCCGGGAAAATCGTTCCGCCCAGAAACTCTCCATCTGCCGCCAACGCGTCCACGGTCACTGCAGTGCCGCCATCGACCACACAGAGTGGACCCCCGATCTCGTTATGGGCGCCAATAAGGGCGGCCCAGCGATCTGGGCCAAGAGTCTCGGGATTGCGGTATCCGTTGCGCACCCCGGCACAGGAGGCACTTGCATGAAACATCGCAGTCGCTTTCCCCCACAGACCCCGGGTCACAGTTTCGATGATTTGCGGGATTTCCACGCCCGCGACACTGCAGACCACAACACGCTCGGGTTCCGGCAGCGAAACCCAGGCATCCCGCAAGACCCCGTCCAGTTCCGCGGGCGTGTACTCGCAGGCGACATGGTTGAGCCAGGCACCCTTCTTCTCGCGAGTGGCCCACTTGAGACGGCTGTTACCCACATCGACGAAGAGCCTCATTCACCCGCCCGCAAACTGATATCGCCGGAGTGAAATACATGGGTCTGGCCACTGGCGTCGCGAACCACCAAGGCGCCGCGATCGTCGATGCCTTCCACCTTGCCCTCCACCACACTATCGTTCTGAATCACCCGTACGGGCCTGTTTGCATACTGATGCAGCTCCAGCCAATCCTCGCGACAACCGGCGAGGCCCTCGCGCGCAAACCCTTCAAACATCGCCTGCAATTCCAGAAACAGCGTTGCAACGAGCTTGTTGCGATCGATAGAGCGACCGAGAATCTCCTCCATATCGACCCAGGGCTGCTCGATGCGCCCTGCCTCCGCTTCATCCATCTTCGCGTTCAGACCCAGCCCCAGGACAACCTGGGATGGCCCCGCGGCTTCTCCCTGCACATCCAGAAGGAGGCCCGCCAGCTTGCGCCCGTTCCAGACCACGTCGTTGGGCCACTTCAGGCCTGCCCCCTGAATTCCCGCTTGCTGCAAGGCGCGAATCACTGCGACACCGGCGGCAAGACTGATCCCGGTGATTGCGGCGGGCCCGGCCTCCAGACGCCAGGCCATGGACAACATAATATTGCGAAAAGGCGTCGCCACCCATTCACGTCCGCGCCGGCCACGACCCCGGGACTGGACCTCGGCAACACAGACCGCCCCGTGCCGGCGATCCGGCGCAAGACCCAGGAGATAGGTGCTGGTGGAATCGATCTCCGGCGCGATATGCAGACGCTCGGCCATGGCCTCGGCGGCGCCACCGAGCTGTGTCAGAATCTTGTCCTTCGACAGCAGATCCAGCGGCGCGTCCAGACGATAGCCACGACCAGGTACACAGTGGATCGCGAGACCGCTTGCGCGCAGTCCGTGAATGCCCTTGTGCACGGCGGCACGGGTGATACCCAGGGCTTCGCCGAGTTCGGGGCCGGAATGAAAACCGCCGTCCGCAAGGCGGCGCAGGATTGAAGACCGTGTTGACACGCCGGGCATTGTAGCAGGCCTTGAGTACCCGCAAGACAGGACAAATGGCGACAAACCCGTATGAATCCCGCTATACCGGTTCGCGGCTGCCACAACCGGCACACTACTTCCCCCCGTCCCGGGGAGTCTATGAGGTAGGTCCCGGGTTTTCCGCCTTCGGAACCGATTTCGGAAACGGCGGCGCGGACCGGCGGGTTTTCCAGCTGGACGCCGACTACATGCGCTACCGCGCGGAAAAGGAAACAAGCCGGAAGGAAAATCTGGATAAATATTATCGAATCGACCGCTTTCGCGTGGATCAGGGAAATGCCATTGCGCGGTTCATGATTCGCCACCTGACGCTTGACTATCCCGAGTGGTTCCGGCAACACAAGCATCAGGGTTCAACCATCCTTCACTGCTCGCTCAGCGGCGAGCGACTGCGGTTCGATTCCGACATGGTCCTGCTGGATTTTGAACCCGGGCCGAACGATGTTGAGCCCGAGTATGTCTCCGCGCTGGATGCCCTCGCCGGCCAGATCCAGGAAGACGTCGCGGTGATCAGCCGCGATGTCTCGGGGCAACATTGGGTCTGCGCCTTGCACGTATGCCTTCCGAACTACTGGTCGATTGAGGAGAAGATCGGCCGCGAGTTCTCCGTCGTACATGAACCCGTTGCTGGAATGGATCGTGTTTCGCAACGGGGCGATGTCATGGTCGCGGCAATGATTGACAAGGGCCCCTATGTCCGCTTCGGCTGGGGACTGGCCACCGATGCCCGACTCAATCACCACCCGGTTCCGCCGCCCGGCATGGACCCGCTGGAATGGCACGGGCGTCGCTTCGACCCAACACAGCCCGCGCTCTATCTGCGCGTCGAACGCCAGATCACCTGGGGTTTTCCGGATGTATCCGCCGGACTGTTTCTGATTCGTACCTACATCACGGATCTGCGCGGCATTGAGGCCGGCCAGCGCATGCGCCTGGCCAGCGCAGTGGAGTCCATGACCGACGCGCAGTTGCGCTACAAAGGACTGGATCGTGACCGCAACTCGATCCTGGCCTGGCTACGTCGCTAGACACCTGATCTTGCCGCGACCCGGGTCCCTTGCTTGCGCCCATCCGGGCGCTTACTTAATATGATCGGGAAACCCTCCGCGGAATCCGCCATGGCGACGCTCCCCGAAAGAGTCCAACAGATCGTACAGTCCCACGCCAAACTCATACACGCCGTGGTCCACGCATGCCAGAACCGGGACAGCGCCGGGGAACTCGAACCTCTGCTCGAAGTGGCGGCCGCCAATGGCTGGACCGATCTCGTCGCCGCCATTCGCCGCATCCTCGGTGGCGACCGCAACGTCTCCATGCTCCAGGGACTGGACGAAGAAGACAGCACCATCGTCGAAGCGATCCTGCGCGGCCTTCAGGACCCGAGTACGCTGCCGGACCTGTCGCAAACCGCGGACCCCGGCATGGCGGCGCCCGGGCTCGCCTATATGATCCATTCCGCCAGCACGGGTGACACCAACGCCCTGCAGATGGTCGCCACCATGGCGGAACAAATGAGCCAGGCGGGCGGTGAAATGGGGCGCCTGGGTGCCGCGATAAGCCGCATTATGCAGGGCGAAACCGACCCGGAACAGTTGTGCGAAGGTATGGACACGCGCGGCGAAAAACTGGTCCTCGACATCATTACCGAGCTGAATCGCCTGCGGACACACTGAAATTGGTGCTATAAGAATAGAATACCGAACGGGGGGATCGAAGAATGGATCAGGTTTCGCGGAGCGCTTCCGGCGCAAAGGCACGCGTTCTGGTGGTCGACGACTCGCGCGTAATGCGCAAGGCGATTGAGCGTGTCCTGAGCTCGGAGTACGAACTGGTTGAGGCCGGCGATGGAGAGGCCGGCTGGGACGCCCTGCGCTCAGGCGACGATATCCGTGTCGTAATCAGCGACGTACAGATGCCCATCCTGGACGGCTACGGAATGATATGCCGTATCCGTGCCGCGGACGACACGCGCGTCAGCGACATTCCCATCATCGTTATCACCGGCGCCGATGACGAGATCACGAAGGAGCGGGCCTACGCCTGTGGTGCCAACGACTTCATCGCCAAGCCCATCGATTCGACGCAGTTGCTCGTCGCGGTTCGCAACCACACTGGCAGCGAACTCAGCAGCCAGGTGGACGGCGCGGGGGTGGATCCACTCACACAGATTGCCAATCGCGAATCCTTCCTCGAAGCAGGGCGCCGCATGCTGGTGGAGACGCAAACGAGCGGTGACCTCTTGTCGCTCATCCGCCTGGATGTAGACAACTTCGATTCCATGCGATCGGCCTACGGGGATGATGTTGCGGACCAGATCCTGATCTGGACTTCGAAGATTCTGCTGGAAAAAATCCGCAAACAGGATTCCATTGGCCAACTGGGTCGCTCGCAGTTCGCGATTCTGACCTCCTCCGCGGGGCGGGTAGAGGCAGCCGTCCTGTGCGACCGAATCCGCGCCGCCGTGTCGGCAGGCTCGTACAAGCACGAAGGCAAGACCGTACCCGTCACCCTGAGCATCGGTCTTGTCACCGCGGGACACGACCCGGCCGGTACCCTGGAGGAACTCATCGATCTGGCCAGCCAGCGTGTGGCCGTCGCTCGCTCGCGCGGAGGCAATCAATTGATCGCTGGCGACAATGAACAGGCCGGGGCCATTGAGGAAGCCGTGATCGAGGAGCCGGATCTCGAAACCGCGCTGCAGATCGTGGCCGGCCTCAAGAGTGGCAATTTTGATCCCTACGCCATCAACCTGGCGCAAAAGGTCCTGCCCCTGCTGGAATACTGCGACGAAAAATTCCAATTGGCCATGGACCGCGAGATCGCCGCGATTCGTGCGCGCCTGGCGGGTGCCTAGGCTCCCTCTCCGGCAAGCAATTCGACCGCCGCTGCGCGCAGCATCTCACGTGGAACGGCACCGGTAATCCGCCTCGCTCCGAAGAAGAACGTCGGTGTACCCCCGACGCCAAGCTCGATGGCATTCGCGAGATTCCGGGTCAGCACAGCTTCAATCGCTGAATCTTCCCAAGCCGCCTGTATGGTTTCGGCCGACATGCCGGCGGACTGCGCCAGCTCGCGGAGCACGGCCTCGCTGCCGATATCCTCTCCCTTTGAAAAGTACGCGTCGAAAAGGTCAGCACTGAGCCGGTAGAAAACCTCGGCTCCATCCCGCTTTGCCGCTTCCGCGAGACACAAGGCGCGATGGGAATTGGCGACGCTTTCCCGCCTTTGAAATGCCAGATCCTCGGAGGCGGCCAGTTCCGCCAGGGCATCCTCCATCATCTGTCGCTGTTCCTCGCTGTAGCCGTAGTTGGAGAATTTTCCACCGTCAACAGGTGTATCGGGATGAATTTCGATAAATCGCCAGTTCACCTTGAGATCATATTCGTCGCGCAGGGTTTGCAGCCGCCGGAAGCCGATATAGCAGAACGGGCAGATGAAGTCGGAAAAAACAGTGGCGCGGAGTTCCGGTCGGTCAGCGCTCATATGTGGCTAAACTCCATCAGCATTCGTATAGATACGTAGACCCTGATGCCGCAAGGCGGTTCCGCAATCCCGAGATCAGCTACCGCGCTGCACGTACAACAGTATCTGATAGGCGGCAAACCCGGCCAACAGGACAAAACCCTTCCATCGGGTGATTCGGCCTGGCTTTCCATAGCCGTTGGACGCAAAGAACAGCGCCACGGTCATACCCACCATGACCGGGATGTCACGTTCCAACACGATTGGCTCAATGGCAAAAGGGTGGATCACCGCCGGGAGACCGATTACGGCCAACATATTGAACATGTTTGAGCCAAGGATGTTTCCAACGGCAATGTCATGCTCTTTCTTCACTGCGCTCATGATGGATGTCGCCATTTCTGGCAGGCTGGTTCCCAGGGCGACGATGGTCAGCCCGATCACCAGGTTGCTGACACCAAGGGCTCGCGCCAGGCCGACGGCGCCCCAGACCACGCCCTCCGAGCTGAGCAACATGACCCCGAGCCCAAGCAGCAACCACATGAGCGCCGCCAGATTTGACAGGCGCTCCGGGACTTCTCCCGAATACTCGACCAGCATCAGATCGGATCGGCGCGAGCGAATGCCCAGCTGAATCAGCCAGTACACCATGATTGCGAGGGATATGAGCAGGATTACGCCATCAAGTCGACCCAGGTATTCGTTCAACATCAACAGGATGACAAGCAACATGATGACAAACAGAACCGGGAACTCGCGCCGCAGGGTTGCCGAGGTCACTGACAGGGGCATGATCAGGGCCGTTGCCCCGATTACGAGACCGATATTGGCAATGTTTGAACCGATCGCATTGCCCACACCCAGGGCCGGATTCGACTGCACCGCTGCGAGGGTAGAAATCAGGATTTCCGGGGCCGATGTTCCAAAACCGACAATCGTCAAGCCAATGATCAATGGCGGCACACCCAGGTTCCGGGCAATGGCCGCGGCACCGTAGACAAACCGGTCAGCTGACCAGACCAGAAAAACGAATCCTGTAATGACGGCGAGTAGCTGCAGATACATGATCAGCCCGTTCGGGTCCGCGAATGGGACAGACCCTCTGCTGGAATGATCTATTTACAGGATTCAACCGGCGACAGAAAGTGCCGGGGCGCGGGCGGCACGTAAACTACTTTGCCGGGAGTCGCACGGTCATGGAAATGGGGAGGTGATCCGAAAGCGGGTAGTTCAGGACCTTCACCTCTTCCACCTCCAGCGAAGGGGTCACCAGGATGTGATCGATATTGCGGAACGGACGCCAGCTCGGGAAGGTATGGAGGTTCTCCAGCGGCTCCACCAGATTGGAGTGCTCGAGCAACCACAACATCTCCTCACTCTCCGGCTGACAGTTCATGTCCCCCATGACGACAACATGGCGGAAATCCTGAACCAGGTCCCGAACGAACTCGAGCTGCCGCATACGGGCGCGGCGGCTGAGCGCGAGATGCAGAATGACCAGGACAAGGGGATCGGCATCGGTCTCGAACTGTACGGTCAGGGCACCACGACCGGGGATGACACCAGGCAGGCTGTGTTCGCTGACGTCCGAGGCATCGAACCGGGTCAAAAGACCCATGCTGTGCTGGGCGATCTTTCCGAGATTGCGATTGGTGCGGTCATACCAGTACGGGAAATGGGCCCGGACGGCAAGATATTCAGTCTGGTTGATGAATCCGCTGCGCAGGCTCCCGGCATCGACCTCCTGCAGCCCGACCAGGTCGTAATCGTGCACGAGACGCGCGATTCGATTCAGGTTGTCGATCCGCTCGCCGTGGGGCAACAGGTGTTTCCAGCTATGGGTGAAGTAGTGATGGTAACGCCGGGTAGCGATCCCCGTTTGGATATTGTAGGAAAGCAGGCGAATCTGCTGGCCCGACTCCAGTCTGCGTCCGTCGCCGGTGACATTTTCCCGCAATCGGGATTCGGAAAGCTTCATCGCGTCGATTGGATCGGTTACCAAAGCCTGCATAGTATTGCTTGTGTTATGTTGCGGCAAAATATTTATGCTCCCGATACCCGTCTACTACATATAGACGGCGAATTGCTGTCCCGCAACTACCCCTTTCTTGGGGTCGCCCCCGGTCCAAATCAACATTTGCCGGCTCTGCGAAAAGGCCAAAAAGAAACCCCGCAACTCGGAGAGCTACCGTGTGTCGGGAAAAGAACCTGGCCGTTGCCCTGACCCCCCGGGCCGGTGGGTCGGCTACTCGCAATGAACCCGTTAGGGAGGCAGCCTACTTTCGGTAGTAATCAGGACACTGCCAGACCTACTCAACGTGAAAGCCAAAAAAGAAACCCCGCAACTCGGTGAGCTACGGGGTTTCGGGATAAGAACCTGGCAGTGTCCTACTTTCACATGGGGAGGCCCCACACTATCATCGGCGCTGAGCGTTTTCACTTCCGAGTTCGGGATGAGATCGGGTGGTTCCCACTCGCTATGGCCGCCAGGCAAACTGTTTGCCGCCCAGCTGTCGCTGCGCAGCAATAATCGGATTCGAAATCAAGACGGTATCTGACAACGACCACACCCGCTGATCGTGCCTGAATCAGGCCTCTTGGGTGTTATATGGTCAAGCCTCACGGGCAATTAGTACTGGTTAGCTTCATGCGTTGCCGCACTTCCACACCCAGCCTATCAACGTCGTAGTCTCCGACGACCCTTCAGGGAGCTCGAAGCTCCAGGGAGACCTAATCTTGAGAAGGGCTTCCCGCTTAGATGCTTTCAGCGGTTATCCCGTCCGTACATAGCTACCCGGCAGTGCCATTGGCATGACAACCGGAACACCAGAGGTACGTCCACTCCGGTCCTCTCGTACTAGGAGCAGCATCTCTCAAGTCTCCAGCGCCCACGGCAGATAGGGACCAAACTGTCTCACGACGTTCTAAACCCAGCTCGCGTACCACTTTAAATGGCGAACAGCCATACCCTTGGGACCGGCTAC
>JARRJV010000073.1 GCA_037388825.1 Acidiferrobacteraceae bacterium
GCGTTCGAGCAGGCGCTCGCGGTTCGTTACCTTCAGTTCCACGTCGACGCCGGGATAGCGCTCGCAGAATCTCCCCAGCGCCCGCGGCGCGAAATACTTGGCCGTCGTCACCACGGCCAGGCGAAGAATGCCGGTCTTCAGACCCTGCAGGTCGGCCATCTCCATTTCCAGGTTGGCGAAGGAATCGAGGATCTGGCGGGTGTGTTCCCGCAGCACCTTGCCGGCATCGGTGAGGTGCACCTGTTTTCCGATCTGCTCGAACAACGGCAAGCCGATTCCGTCCTCAAGCTTCTTGATCTGCATGGACACCGTTGGCTGGGTCAGAAACAGCTCCTCCGCCGCGCGGGTAAAGCTGCCCTGGCGGCTGATGGCATCAAAAATCTGCAATTGCCGCAGGCTCACGTGGCGCAGCAGGTTTTTCGCAACGGGTGCATCCATAGATCAGGCTCTATAGCTTCCATCAAAAAACTCGACTGTTATTTATATCTGGTTCTCTGCAAAGTTGCACGCCGGTTTTCATTGAAAGCAATCCGGATTTTTTGAGGCTAAAACAGGAGGCCACTCAAATGGGCAAGAGCCAAACCATTACCGACGCCAAGGAGCGATACAAATCCGGCGTTATTCCGTACAAAAAGATGGGTTACTGGGAACCGGACTACGTTCCCAAGGACACCGATGTCATCGCCCTGTTCCGCATTACGCCGCAGAAGGGCGTGGATCCGGAAGAGGCCGCGGCCGCGGTGGCGGGCGAATCCTCGACCGCAACCTGGACCGTGGTGTGGACCGACCGCCTGACGGCCTGCGAGCTGTATCGCGCCAAGGCCTATCGCGTGGACAAGGTTCCCAACACGGGCGAGGGCACGGATACCGAGGCCCAGTACTTCGCCTACATAGCCTACGACCTCGACCTGTTCGAGCCGGGCTCCATCGCCAACCTGACCGCGTCCATTATTGGTAACGTGTTCGGCTTCAAGGCGGTGAAGGCACTGCGTCTGGAAGACATGCGGCTGCCGGTCGCCTACCTCAAGACCTTCCAGGGTCCGGCTACGGGCATCATCGTGGAGCGCGAGCGTCTCGACAAGTTCGGTCGTCCGATGCTCGGCGCCACCACCAAGCCCAAGCTCGGCCTGTCCGGTCGCAATTACGGCCGCGTGGTGTACGAGGCGCTCAAGGGCGGTCTCGACTTCGTGAAGGACGACGAGAACATCAACTCCCAGCCCTTCATGCACTGGCGTGATCGCTTCCTGTACTGCATGGAAGCGGTGAACCGTGCCTCCGCCGCCACCGGCGAGGTCAAGGGTCACTACCTCTATGTCACCGCCGGCACCATGGAAGAGATGATCGAGCGCGCCGAGTTCGCCAAGGAACTTGGTTCCGTCATCATCATGATCGATCTCGTGATCGGCTACACCGCCATCCAGACCATGGCCAAGTGGGCGCGCAAGAACGACATGATCCTGCACCTGCACCGCGCAGGTAACTCCACCTACTCGCGGCAGAAAAATCACGGCATGAACTTCCGCGTGATCTGCAAGTGGATGCGCATGGCCGGCGTCGACCATATCCATGCCGGTACCGTCGTCGGCAAGCTGGAAGGCGATCCGCTCATGATCAAGGGCTTCTACGATACCCTGCGTGAACGCCATACCCCGGTGAGCCTGGAGAATGGCCTGTTCTTCGAGCAGGACTGGGCTTCGCTGAACAAGGTCATGCCGGTTGCTTCCGGCGGCATCCATGCCGGCCAGATGCACCAACTGCTGACCTACCTCGGCGAGGACGTGATCCTGCAGTTCGGTGGCGGCACCATCGGCCACCCGCAGGGAATCCAGGCCGGCGCCATCGCCAATCGTGTAGCACTCGAGGCCATGGTGCAGGCGCGCAACGAGGGCCGCGACATCTGGAACGAGGGTCCGGAGATCCTGCAGAACGCCGCCAAGTGGTGCTCGCCCCTCAAGGCCGCGCTGGATACCTGGAAGGACATCACCTTCAACTACGAATCGACCGATACCGCGGACTTCGTGCCCACGGCTACCGGCAGCGTCTAAACCGGAGGAGATACGACCATGATGACCAATCAAGGAAATCGCGTTACCCAGGGACAGTTCTCGTTCCTGCCGGATCTGACCGACGAGCAGATCACCGCGCAGATCAAGTACGCCCTGAACCACGGCTGGGCGGTGAACGTCGAGTACACCGACGACCCGCACCCGCGCAACACCTATTGGGAAATGTTCGGTATGCCCATGTTCGATCTCAAGGATCCCGCCGGGATCCTGATGGAGGTGAACAACTGTCGCAAGACCTTCCCCAACCACTACGTCCGCGTGACGGCGTTCGACTCCAATCGCGGCTGGGAAACCCCGCGCATGTCGTTCATCGTCAACCGGCCCAAGAACGAGCCGGGCTATGGCCTGGTACGGCAGGAAGGGCCGGGGCGGACCATCCGCTATACGGTGCATTCCTATGCCACCGACAAGCCGGAAAGCGAGCGGTACTCCTGAGGTAAGCAGTAGGGCGGGAAGGCCTGGGCCTTCCCGCCATCTTTTTCATCGACGAACCAACGATGTCTGATTCAGATCCATGAGTGAAGCAAACGAAAAACTGGAAAGCGAAGAACAGAACCTGGTCGATCTTCCGGACGATACCCCGGTGGATCTGCAGGCGGAGTACACCGCCACCCATATCCAGGACGTGCTGGACAAGCTGGACCGGGAGCTGATCGGATTGAAGCCGGTGAAGACGCGCATCCGCGAAATCGCCGCGTTGCTGCTGGTCGAGCGCATTCGCAAGAAGATGGCGCTCACCGCCCAGACCCCGACCCTGCACATGTGCTTTACCGGCAATCCCGGTACCGGCAAGACCACGGTCGCGCTGCGCATGGCGGAGATCCTGCACAAACTCGAATACGTGCGCGAGGGCCACCTGGTGTCGGTCACGCGCGACGACCTCGTCGGCCAGTACATCGGCCATACCGCGCCAAAGACCAAGGAAGTGATCAAGAAGGCCATGGGCGGGGTGCTTTTCATCGACGAGGCATACTATTTATATAAGCCAGAGAACGAGCGCGACTATGGCGCCGAGTCCATCGAGATCCTGCTGCAGGTGATGGAGAACAATCGCGACGACCTGGTCGTGATCCTCGCTGGCTACAAGGACAAGATGGACCAGTTCTTCCACAGCAATCCCGGCATGCGTTCGCGCATCGCGCATCACATCGACTTCCCGGATTACTCACCGGAAGAGCTGTTGGCCATCGCCAAGCTCATGCTGGCGGAGCAGAACTATCGTTTCAGCGCCGAGGCGGAGAAGGCCTTTGCCAAATACATCGTGCGGCGCATGGAACAGCCGCATTTCGCCAACGCAAGATCCATTCGCAATGCCTTGGATCGCAGCCGCCTGCGGCAGGCGAACCGACTGTTCAACAAGACCAAGGGGCTGAAGAAGGGCGACCTCATGACCCTGGAGGCCGAGGACATCCTCGCCAGCCGGGTATTCGAATAGGAGAAGTTCCAACCACACGGGGGAGAGACATGGCGCACTGGCTTGATTCCTGGCCCGCCCTGCGGGTACTGGAGAAAAGGATTCCCGCGGACCTCTATAACAGCATCCGCGTTGGCCTGCTGCGTCATCACCTTCCGTGGTCCCTGCCCGTAGGCAATATCCGTTGTCTGGAGGCCATCCTGGACGAAGAAAGCTGGGTATGCGTGGATGCCAGTAACAAAAACGTTCCCATTCTTGCATGGACCAACTTCCGCAACGTGCGCGATTCGCTTAGTGAACCGGTAGTCTGCGAACTGCGCCTTTATCACATGCACGCCGGTCTGCTCATGGGAAATGCACTCGATGCCCTGGCCAACACCATTGCCTCGCGTGCGCGCCTCGCAACACCGGAGAAGTTTCCCGTCTCGGCGCTACGCAGCTGATCGATGCTCGTCCCCTGACGAAGGTGAGTGCGTTAGCACCCACCTTCGAACTTTCCTCCTGCATCAGGACTTCCGCGCGATGATCTCCACCGGCGCAATCAGGCCTGCCGCAATGTTGTCGACCATGTTCTTCACCTTTACCGGGGTGCTGTCCTGCATCAGCAGATGAAGCCCGATTGGCGGCGGACCGCCGTTGGCCTCGGTCTTCGCCTTCATCTGCTTGAAGAAGTCCAGTGCGAAGTCGCGCCGGTTGTTGGTAGCGGAAACTTCAAAGCCAGCGGCCTCCAGGGCCTCGCGGTATTGTTCCGGTGTGGCCAATCGGCTGGTGTGATCCTCGTTTGCCCACGGAACCGGGTAGGTCAGGGCGCCATCGCCAGTGCGCATCATGTCGAAGATGCCGAATGAGGTTCCCGGCCGCAGGACCCGATACACCTCACCGAAGAGTTTCGCCTTGTCCTCGATGTTCATGCCGACATGCAACATGTAGGCGCCGTCGAAGGAAGCGCTGTCAAACGTCATGGCAAGGGCGCTGCCCTGCTGCAGGGTGACATGCCCATCCAGTCCGACCCAGGAACACAGCTGATTGCCGGTGTCGATGTATTCCTGCGTCAGATCGATGCCGGTGACACGATTCCGGATCCGGCTCGCCACGTAGCGCGCAGCGCCCCCGAGGCCGCAGCCCACGTCGAGAATGTGGTCGTCAGCGGAGAAGTTGAGTTGCGACAACAGGTTCTCCGTGGCGATGCGTCCACCGGTATGGAATTCATCCACCGGCGCCAGGTCCTCGATGGTTACGGTGTCTGTCGACTTGCCGATCTTGCCCAGGGATGCCTGGATTACACCGAGCAGATCGCCGTGGGTATAGTGCTGTGATACTGCGTTCTCGTTCACCATGGTCTTTCTCCTCCGAAATAGCCGTTAAAGGTTTTCCGTCAATCCGGGTTCCGGCGGGACATGCTGATTCCGCCGATTCCCCAGTGCCGGCCCGGCACTTCTTCAATCATCACCCAGACATGTCCGCGCATGGCCTCGCCCTCGATCGATACCATCGTGTCCGTGACCTTCTCGATCATTTCCCGCTTCTGTTCGTCTGTGAACACATCCTCTACGACATTGATGGTTACCAGTGGCACGGGATCCTCCTTCATTTTCGGGCCTCGGCCCGGTGCGAAAGAAAATGTAGCGGAATCGCCTGTCCGGGGCTGGAAGCTTTTGTGGAGTTTTTGTGGAGATTTCTGCTACCGTTTGCCCCTGCGAGCATCCGCGGGAGATGCACCGATGTTGCTGAAATTCGGCGAAAACGAGCTGGATACAGGGCTGTGCGAGCTTCGCGTCGGCGGCCAGCGGCGTCCGGTCGAGCCCCAGGTGTTTGATTTGCTGGTGTATCTGGCCCGGAACCGGGGCCGCGTCGTCAGCCGGCGAGAGCTTCTGGATGAGTTGTGGGCCGGCAAGGTCGTGACCGAGTCCACGCTGAGCAGCCGTATCAAGGCCGCGCGTCAGGCCGTAGGCGACAGCGGCCAGGCCCAGCAGTGCATCGCCACGGTTCATGGCCGGGGCTACCGTTTTGTTGCCGAAGTCGAAGTGCTTGAAGGCGGTTCGGTCGATACCGCGGTGCCGCTCGGCGCTATCGCGCAGGGCCTGTCACCCTCTGCGGATCGTCCGACCCTGGCGGTTTTGCCATTTTCCTTCAACGCGGGAAGTAAGAGTATCGAATGGCTTGCACAGGTACTGACCGAAGACATCAGTATCCAGTTGGCGCGCATCCCCGGTTTCGTCGTCATCTCACGCAATTCCAGCGGCTGGTATCGTGGTCGCGAATACACCATCGGCCAAGTCGGGCGCGAACTCGGTGTCGACTACGTAGTCGAGGGATCGGTTTGGGAGCTTGGCGACCGGTTGCGGGTTTCCGTGCAGCTATTGGAGACGAAGGGAGAAACTTTTCTGTGGGCGGACCGAACCGAGGTCCCGGCCGATCGCCTGGGGGATTTCCAGGACGAGGTCGTGCGCGAGATCGTCAACCGTATCGAACCGGAGCTGAATCGGGCAGAACTGTCCTCGCTTCGTCAACGGCGACCGGTGGATCTGGGTGCATGGGCGCTCTATCGCCAGGCCCACGCGACCCTCGCACTGCGTGGGTGGAGTGAAGAGACCTTTCACGAGTCCGCTGGCCTGCTGCGTCAGGCCATCGCCCGCGATCCCGAACTGGCCTTTGCCCATGCGTATCTCGCATTGACCCTTGCCCTTGGTCACCTGATCGGTCTGGTGACGGACGACAATAGCCTTGCCGAGGCGACCGCCGCCGCTGAAACTGCGATCGCGCTCGACGCACAGGATTCCGACGTGCTGGGTTATGCCGGCTGTGCCTTCGCCGATATGGGCGACCTTCCGCGCGGAATCGGCCTTATGCAGCGCGCGGTGGAACTGGACCCCAGCAATGCGCAGGCGCATGCCGCGCTGGGTGCGGCATTGATGCAATCTGGCAACCCGCAAGGCATCGAGGAAATGCGCCACGGGATGCGCATTAGTCCGCGGGACAATCGATTGGCCGCCTGGGGCGGTCTGTTTGCGGCGCTGTTGCTGGGTTTCGGCAAACCGGACGAGGCCATCGAGGTCGCCGAACACGCCTGCCGCAACGATGACAAGATCTTTTTGCCCCGGGTTGTTCTGGCTGTCGCCCGGATGGCTGCCGGCAACGAGGATGGTGCCCGCACGGCACTCGAGGATGCGCGACGCGTACGGCCACATCTGTCCATTGCCGACGTTTCCCGTTTTGCAAGTCCCGACATCATCGACCGCATGCAACAAACGGGTCTGGTCTAGGGATTAATAAAGAGCCTGCTAAAGCTGGATCGAATGGGAAGAGCCCGCTTCCTTCTGCAGCTCGATCAGCTCCTCTTCCACGCCTGCTGCCCTTGTGAGCTCGGCGACATTGTCCTTGGTGAAGAATCCCTGGAAGTCGCCGAAGCGTTGCACGTATTCGATGATGAGTGAGGAATGCTCGGACGCACTCGAGAAGATCTGTTTCAGACCCTCTTCCTCGGAGCCGATCACTTGCAACAGGAATTCCTTGCCATGCTGGCGGATGGAATCCACGACGTAGTCGATGTTGGCCATGTCTCCTGTCTGACCGTCTTTCACCGAGAAGGCTATGTGGTGCAGTCGCGGCCCGTAGTTGCGCACGAAATTTTCAGTCGGTGAGGGCAGCTTCTCCAGGTGGTTGACGAAGTAGGGCGTATTGTTGGCGGTAAAGACCTTCGCCGGACTGCGACTCTCCTCCTCGAAATGGACACTCTTTGTCACATTGGTCGATGAGTTCTGGTCCTTGATGTCGTAGGAACCCCAGTAGTAGTAGCTGGAAAGCGACAGGAACTCCAGGATCGCAACTTCCCGGTTCTGGCTGTAGACCCGCGTGGCCAGGTGGTCGATGGGGAGCACCAGCTGATCGATGCCCAGCTTCGCCTGCAGCTCCTTGGCGGATTCATACACGGCCCGCACATCGTCGCGAATGCTGCTTACCCCCAGGGAGTACACTCGCAGCTCTTCCAGTGACCGTTCCAGGTAACCAATAATATTGTGGGTGTATGGCGAGGGTTTGGAGATCGCGATGTTTCCGGGTAGCTCCA
>JARRJV010000074.1 GCA_037388825.1 Acidiferrobacteraceae bacterium
GGACAGCGTCACCAGCGCGGTATCCTGCGTTAGCGCCCGCTCGAGTTCCTCAAGGTCGATTTGCCCGTTCCCGTCCACGGCCAGGCGCGTCACGTGGACGCCACGCGATTCAAGATCATCCAGCAGCAAGAGAGTGGCCGGGTGCTCGGTCGTACAGCTGACGACACGAGGCCGGTCACCCGCCAGGGCGAGCGCTCCCAGCACCGCCAGGTGGTTGCTTTCCGTACCTCCGCTGGTAAATACGATTTCGCCCGGCTTTGCGCCCAGCAGTCCCGCTACCTGCGCCCGCGCCCGTGCCAGTTGTTCCTGCACGGCCAGTCCACAGCTGTGTTTGCTTGCCGGATTGCCAGTGGGCCCGTCAAGGCAAGCCAACACTGCATCACGGCACTCCGGGGCAACCGGCGCGCTTGCATTGTTGTCGAGATAGATCTGCTCGTTCATTGCCAGTATGCGTGGTCCGCGTCCAGTGTGAGTTCTTCCAACGCGTCGAACAGGTTTGCAAACTCTTCCCGTAGTTCCCAACAGACGCGCGTGTGATCCTTGCGATAGAGGTGCCAGCGGCGGGACGAGCCAACGTACCGCAACCACGCAATATCAATCACACCGCCATCCGGACGGATTCGACGGGAACAACACGGGCTTACAATCCGGTATCCGTCCCGTGCCGCGCGCACCTCTGGCGTGACATAGCGATAACGGACCCGCCGATCCAGCGCGCGTTCGATCCGTTTTCGGTCGATGTCGTTCGGATGCATTGCCGGGGCCGGGACAGTGGTTCGGTCAACCAGCACGACTTCCGCCGTGTCGCGCTCCAGGCAGGAACGGGCGATGCGCAACTGGCGTCCGCGTACCAGGTCGATCGCGAACTGTTTCAACATCCCGCCCCTTCATTCCGACGCGGTATCCGTGTTCGATGAAATCCACACCGTAGATGTAGAACTGCTGCAGGAACGTACCGATACTGACGACGTATCCCTCGTCTCCCTTGCGCACCAGAATGTCGCCAATCTCCCTGCCGGCGAAGGTACCGTCGTTGCGTACCGTCTTGCGCGATCGCACACGTTCGCCGTATTCGAACGCGGGCGGCCCGTCGAGCTCTACAATGCTACTGTCACGATTGATCTTCATGTCCGTGCTCCTGCCCGATGGGGACGGGGGTGTTGCCCGGCTTCGCCTCACAGGCGTCCAGACGATGGCGCGCCAACTCACGCACCATCGGATCCTCATCCGTCAACATTTCCGGTAGATACGCCTCGGCGATACGTCCCGCGACGGCGTAACGTACGGACCAGTCGGCGTCGTGGCGCAGCTGTTTCAGTTGCTGCGCCGGCAGCCTTTCGACGACCTCCACTCGCACCCGCTCGTCCCTGTCGGCGGCCATGGCAAGCAGGGATTTTTCCCCGATGCGCGTAGCCACCGTCCGGCGCACTTCCGCTTCGGGGTCGTTGATCATGAGCGTCAACAACTGTGGCCTGATACGCCGCGCCACCACCTGCCGCACGTAGTAGTCCGTGTCCCCGATCATCGATATCAGATTGTTCGGGTCGATTCGCAGCGCAACCCGGATGCGCACCTCCCGGTCCGGATCCGTGCGCAGGCGCAGGAGATAGCGCCGCGGCAGTCGCGCCGCCGCGCTCCACCGTACCGTGGCATCGGCGTCATCCAGCATTCGTACGGCGGCAAATACGTCGACATGCTTCGCAGCGATGGCGCGAACCTCGAAATAGGGGTGATCGACATAGTCCCGGGCAATCTCGGGGTTCCAGCGGAAGAAGCGGTCGATGCGCCGGGCATAGCGGTCGGCGACGCAGGCGCGCATGAGCTCGCATTCACCCTTCGCCTGCAGGGACTCGTGGGCGCAGCCACGGCATTCGATGATCTGTCCCTGCCAGTCCCTGGCCTCGTTGATCTCAGTCGTCATCATCCCGTCCCCCGCGGTCCAGTACCTTGATCAGCACCTCCCCGCCAAGCTTGTCGTCCCGGTCCAGTTCCCGCAGCTTCTCCAATGCCTCTCTTCCCGGCTCCAGTTCGCCCAGGCGCATCAACAAATATGCATAACCCTTGAGCGTGAACAGATAGAACCTTGGCAACACGGCGCCCCAGTCACCGAAGCTCGCGTCCTGCGCGCGAACTTCACGCCAATCCGGGGCCAGTCCCAACTCCCGCGCGCCCCAGGCCAGACAGCGTTGCGCCACTTCCAGGGCCTCTGCCAGACGGCCCTTGTAGAAAAAGAACCGGTACCAACCGATCTCCACGGCGATGTGTTCCGGGGCCGCCGCGCGAGCCGCGCGAAGATGCTCTTCCGCGGCCACATCGTCCTGATACGCCAGTCCCGCCAGTTCCAGTTGCCGCTCCGCCTCGGGCGGAAGTCCCTTGCCCAGACAGGCATCCCACACCAGGTCGGCAACTGCGCCGCCGGCCGACACGTCAGTGCTTGCGCGCGATGCTGGCAATATCCACCGCGGTCGTCGCGGTACCGGCCGCGTCCGCACTGCCACACGCGCACGGCGCGGCCTTGGGGTCAACAAAGGTCAGACCGCTGTTCATGGGCGTGTCCACGAAATCCATGGTTACCCCTTCGAGCAGGAGCCGACTTTCCGCGGGCAGGAACAACTTCATGCCGTTGTGCTCCAGCACCGTATCTCCCTCGCGCGGTTCCGGCTCCACCGTGAATTCGGCGGCAAGACCGGAACAGCCACCGGCGGTCATCACCATGCGAAAGCCGTTTCCGTCCCCGCCATTGAAGCGGATCATGCGGCGAATGAATTTCTCCGCCGCCGGTGTGATCGTCAGGTTCATGTTCCCTCCTACACCGCCGCTTCGTAGCGCGGGTAGCTGTTGTCGATGATGCAGGTGTCGTCGACCGGACAAACGGCCACGCACTGCGGATCATCGAAGTAGCCGATGCATTCGGTGCACTTCTCCGGCTTGATGATAAAGGTCCCGTCCTTTTCCCGAATTGCATTGTTCGGGCATTCCGGCTCGCAGGCCGAACAGGCGGTGCATTGCGATGAGACGATCTTGTAAGCCATGACTTGCTCCTCAGGTTTTTCCCGTAAAACGAATTGCTTGCGATGATTTCCGTGCTGTCTTCAGGCGACATACGCGCCCTGGCGAATCGCCGCGTCGCCGCGATCGATGTGCTCGATTTCGCCACTTTGGACACGGCCCAGATAGTCCTTGAACCAGGCGAGCGCCGATTGCTCGATGAACTCGTGGGCATAGCCGTCGACCGGCTCGATTCCCGCCCCTTTGAGTTCGTCTCGCGGACAGCCGCCGATCTTCGCCACGAACACCGCGTGGCAGTCGGAAATGGCGCGAATCACGGTAGGCAGGGCATCTTCGTCGCCATACCCCCCCTGGCAATACAGGTCCACGCGGCGATGGCCCACGAACTTGCTACCCGCCGTACTCAGCTCGTAGATCTGGAATTCCTTGGCATGGCCGAAATGTTCGTTGATCCGTCCGCTGCCCTTTGTCGCTACCGCGACAAGTACGCGAATGTCACTCTGCTCGCCGGCGATCTCTTCCAGCTCGGCCTGCTTGGCGACTACTTTTGCCTCGCGCTCCCTTTCAACAGTCTCCTGGTACTCACGTCGGACCTCGGGGTCATACTGGACATCCATTTCCATGATCTTGTCCGTAGTGAATTCCGCCGAGCGATCCTCGCCCAACAGGCCAACCGCATCGGCACGGCACTGGCGGCAATGGCGCATCATGTTCATTTCGCCCTCGCACTTGTCCTGCAGGGCCTTGAGTTCCTGGGCTGTCGGGCCGCGCTGGCCGTTGAGGCCAAACACCGTGCCGTGCTCCGGGGCCGAGATCAGGGGCATGATGTTGTGCAGGAACGCGCCCCGTGACTTGACCGCCTTGTTGACCTCGACCAGGTGCTCGTCGTTGATCCCCGGAATCATCACCGAGTTGACCTTGCACAGAATGCCGGCCTCGGTCAGCATCTCCAGGCCGCGCAACTGGTGGTCGCTGAGCAGCTTTGCCGCCTCCACGCCCTTGTAGCGCTTGTGCTCGTGGAAGATCCACGGATAGATCTTTGCCCCCACCTCGGGATCGACCATGTTGATGGTGATCGTGACGTGGTCGACGTTGAATTTCTTGATGGTTTCAACATGCTCCGGAAGCGCCAGTCCATTCGTGGACAGGCACAGCTTGATATCCGGGGCCATTTCCGAAATGAGCTCGAAGGTACGGAAGGTCTTCTCCGGGTTCGCCAGCGGATCGCCGGGACCGGCAATGCCCAGCACGGTCATCTGCGGAATCGTCGACGCCACTGCCACCACCTTCTTCGCGGCCTGTTCCGGCGTCAGCTTTTCGCTCACCACGCCGGGACGCGATTCGTTTGCGCAATCGTACTTGCGGTTGCAGTAGTTGCATTGAATATTGCAGGCCGGAGCCACGGCCACGTGCATACGTGCGTAGTGATGGTGGGCTTCTTCGCTGTAGCAGGGATGGTTCTTGACCTTCTCCCAGATTTCCGTCGGCAGATCGCCCTGGCCGGCGGACGAACCACAACTCGCCTTTCCGCTTCCGCCCGACGTGCCACAACCCTTGTGTTCCGCGACCTTCTGCATCAGGTCGTCCAGCGGCTTGGACTGCTCTACCGCTGTTCCCTGCTCATTCGTTTCTTGCATGACGGCTCCTTCATTGTCTGTTCGCGATCACTCAGTCGCATGCGCCCTCTCGTTGGAGACGGCGTTTGATCGTCGTTCAGCAACTTGCGTGCCATCGACAAGAAAGGGAAAAGTCCGCGGTTTTACGCGTTATTGCACGTGTGCGGCTTGTCACGATCACGACACCAACACATGAATGTCGAACGTTTGTCGTGAACCCGACACGCACTGCGGCCGGTGTTTTGCTGCAGAACAGCCGGTGGGAAACCGGAATTCGTGGGAGCGGCTCGCGCCGCGGGATACAGAACGCGCGGACTACAGGCGCTTGACTTCGATATTGTATTTCTTGAGGGCGTAACCGATCTGGCGCGGTGTCAGCTTCAACAGGCGCGCCGCCTTGGCCTGTACCCAACCACACTGCTCCATCGCCCACAACAGACGTTCGCGCTCGGTGGTTGGCGGTGCAACTGCGACTTCGCTCTCTTCCCCACTCAGGGGCGGATAGGAAGGCGCGGAAGGGGCAGCCGGTTCCTCTTCGACCGGATGTACGACCACGTCGGCACGGCGACCGTAACTCTGCAGGATCAGGGAGAAACACTTGCCGTGCTGGCACGGAAGATCCATATCGCCGATTACGTTGCCGCGGGTCATTGTCGCCGACCGCTCCACGCAGTTTTCCAGTTCGCGCACATTGCCGGGCCAATTGCAGGCAAGCATGATCTTGAGGGCCGTGGGCGCGACAGTCAGGTGACGGCTGTTTTCCTTGTTGAACTTGTCCAGGAAGTAATCAATCAGCAGCGGTATATCCTCGCGCCTCTCCCGTAACGAAGGCAGGAAGATGGTTACCACGTTGATACGGTAATACAGGTCCTCGCGGAACTTGCCGGTGGTGACGGCCTCCTCGAGGTTCCGGTTGGTGGCACAAATCAGACGCACGTCCACCTTGATCGGTTTGGTACCGCCAACGCGCTCGAACTCGCGTTCCTGCAGCACACGCAACAACTTGGTCTGGAAGGCCGGCGAGATCTCGCCAATCTCGTCCAGGAACAGGGTCCCGCCATGGGCCAGCTCAAAGCGGCCCTTGCGCTCCTGGGTAGCGCCGGTAAAGGCTCCCTTCTCGTGTCCGAACAACTCCGATTCGAGCAAGGTCTCGCTCAGTGCCGCACAGTTGACGCGCACGAACGGCTTGTCTCGCCGCGGGCTGAGACAGTGGATCGAACGGGCAATCACTTCCTTGCCGGTACCACTTTCGCCGCGAAGAAGAACCGTCGAACGGCCCGGCGCAACCTGATGCACGTCGCCAAATACTTCCTGCATGCGCTTGCTTACGCCAACCACATTCTTCAGGTTGTACTTTCCCTGCAGTTCCTTCTGCAAGCGGCTCTTTTCCTGCATCAGCATTTCACGTTCGACCGCGACATTGTGATGCAGACGTACCGTCTGGCCGATGAGATTGGCGACCATGGACAGGAAGCGCACATCGCGCTCGAAGTTTCGCTTGCCCTTGTCGGGCTCGACATTGCGGTCGATGCTCAGCACACCGACGGTCTTGCGCCCGACCTTGATCGGGACGCCAATGAATGCAATCACCTCGTCACCGCTCATGTCACGGGCACCGGTGCGGTTCAGGAACATCGGCTCCTTGCTGATGTCCGGCACAACCATGGGCACTCCGCTCTTCATGATCCGACCCGTAATGCCTTCGCCGACCCGGTATTGGGTGCGCTGCATCGCCTCCATGGACAGCCCGGAGGCACCGAATACGTGCAATTCATCCGATTCATGCACCAAAGTGACCATGCTGCGGGGCATCTTGAGATAGGACGACAGGACGTTCAGGACCTCGCGCAGGGTTTCGCGCAGATCAAAAGAAGAACTCAGGATCTTGCTGATCTCGTATATTGCTACGAGTTCGAGATTTCCCTGCTGGTCGAGCGGTTTTGTCTTCAACTCTTGCACGCGATCTATTCCCAGTAATTCGGTCAACTTTCCCGGCTCCTTGGTCCACCGGTTCAAACAACTCACGCGGTGCGATCGCCACGATGTATCTACAACCTGGTAATAGCAATATGCATACCAGCAAAACTTAGCGTTTTGCTCGGATGTTCGTAGACCTTGTCCAACCCTGTATCGCAGCACGTGCCTGCCGCTTCGACGCGTTGCATTGCGAACACGACGCGCATCGCTTGCGACGACGCGTGTAGCGAATGCGACAAAGCATACAAATGTGTCCGATAGAAAACCCGTCGCACTTTCGCCTTTCCTCTCAAGTGCAGGAATTATCTGCCAATTTGCAGTTGGCATAGGAGTTGCTCTTTGCTCGCACAAGCGATAACGCAATGCAGATGCGTACGGGAGAAGCAACGTGGAACTGCCGATCTACCTGGATTACTCCGCAACCACTCCAACCGATCCACGAGTTGTGGAAAAGATGTTGCCATGGCTTGGCGCGAACTTCGGCAATCCGGCAAGCCGTTCCCATGCATACGGCTGGAATGCGGACGAAGCGGTGGAAGCTGCACGCGAACAGGTCGCAGCCCTCGTCAATGCCGACCCGCGCGAGATCGTCTGGACTTCGGGAGCAACTGAATCCGACAACCTCGCCATAAAAGGTGCGGCCCATTTTCACCGCAAGCGCGGTTCCCATCTCGTTACCGTCACCACCGAGCACAAGGCCGTCCTCGATACCATGCGCAATCTTGAGCGCGAGGGCTTTACCGTTACCTACCTCGACCCGGAGCCGAATGGCCTGGTCGATCCAGACAAATTCGCAAGCGCGCTTCGTCCCGACACGATCCTCGCCTCGGTCATGCATGTGAACAACGAAATCGGCGTGATCCAGGATATCGCAACGCTGGGGACGATGTGCCGCGACAAGGGCGTTCTGTTCCACGTTGACGCCGCGCAAGCCACCGGCAAGGTTGCCATCAACCTGCAAGAGCTGCCGGTGGATCTCATGTCGTTTTCTGCGCACAAGACCTACGGACCCAAAGGCATCGGCGCGCTGTACGTACAGCGTAAACCGCGTGTGCGCATCGAGGCGCAGACACACGGTGGCGGCCATGAACGCGGAATGCGTTCGGGCACCCTGGCCACGCATCAGATTGTCGGCATGGGGGAAGCCTTTGCCCTAGCCCGCGAGGAAATGGGCGCGGACAACGAGCGCATCCGCGCCATGCGTGACCGACTGCTCCTGGGCCTGGGCGAGATCGACGAGACCTACGTGAACGGCGATCTGGATCGGCGAGTCGCGCACAACCTCAATGTCAGCTTCAACTTCGTCGAGGGCGAATCCTTGATGATGGCGATGAAGGACCTTGCCGTTTCCAGCGGCTCGGCGTGCACCTCCGCCAGCCTGGAGCCCTCCTATGTGCTGCGCGCGCTGGGACGCTCGGACGAACTTGCACACAGCTCGATCCGCTTCACCCTCGGCCGCTTCAGCAGCGAGGCCGAAGTCGATCGCGCCGTGGAACTGGTAAAACAGAACGTGCACAAACTGCGTGAACTGTCCCCGCTCTGGGAAATGCACCAGGACGGAATCG
>JARRJV010000075.1 GCA_037388825.1 Acidiferrobacteraceae bacterium
TCTTTTGTGCGATTTCCGCCCGAACCCAGTACACGGCTCCATGCAGAAAGCCGCTTAGCGGATAATTCGGATATTCCTTTTCCAGCCTGTCGAATATGGCCGTGGAGCGATCCAGCTCGACATTCAGCAGTGCGTTAACCCCTTCTCGTGCCAGACGCGTTTCCGCCGGGTAGGGTTCGGCGGCCAGAAGCGTACGAGGCACCAGGCAACAGGCGAGCGCCAGCATAAGGAAGACGCCGGACATTCCGCGCTGGCCAGAGAAGTGACGTCGTAGGTTATTCATGGAATGACTCGCAGTCTACCAGATCGGGCGTTTCTGCCCATTTTCGCCCCCCACGCTGCGGAAGACAGGGAGATTCAGACGTATGCCCGTGTAACCGTTCTGTAACATAATTGAAGTCTAATAGCCGTGCCAAGCCCCAATCGCGGGCGCGCGGCATCCCTGGTCATGGGGTATTCCACGATCTGTCATGAATGATTCAAGAAAGAACATACTGGTTGTTGAAGACGAACGCTCGATTCGGGACATGCTCCGGGTCACCCTCGAGCGCAACGGTTTCGAAGTCACCGATGCTGCGGATGCCGAAACCGCTCTGGTACGGATCGCGGACCGGAATCCGGACCTGATCCTGCTCGACTGGATGCTGCCCGGCATGAGCGGGATCGATCTTGCGCGGCGCCTGAAACGGGGCGACTCCGCGTCCGACACGCCCATCATCATGGTCAGTGCCCGCGGCGAGGAGGAGGATCGGGTACGGGGCCTGGATATCGGCGCCGACGACTATGTTGCCAAGCCGTTTTCGCCCCGGGAGCTGCTTGCCCGGATTCGGGCCGTGATGCGCAGATCCGAGCCCGGCGGAGAGCAGGTACTCACCAGTGATGGCCTGATGCTGGATCCCGTGAGCCACCGGGTGACGGTGGATAACCAGGAAATCAGGCTCGGCCCCACGGAGTTCCGCCTGCTTCGCTTCCTCATGAGCCATCCGGAACGGGTCTACACCCGAGTCCAATTGTTGGATAATGTCTGGGGCGCGAATGTCTACGTCGAGGAGCGCACTGTCGACGTCCATGTCCGACGCCTACGCAAGGCCCTGGCCCCGACGGGCCATGACCGTATTATCCAGACCGTCCGCGGTTCCGGCTACAGGCTTTCGACGCAAGGCTGATCTTGTTTCAATACTGGAATACCGAAATCTGGCGGCTCGTCCTGCTGGTGGTCGCGGCACTATCCTTCGGTGCATTGGTGGGGTACCCGTTCGCCGCCATCGCGCTGATGCTGCTGGGCTACATCGTCTGGCAGCTCTCCCGCCAATGGATGCTGTTTCGCTGGCTTCGCGCCCCGGAAACCAACCCCATCCCGGATGCCGGAGGCCGCTGGGGCGAAATCTTTCACGATTTGCACCAATGGCGGCGGCGCGTGGAAGCCCGCGAAAGGAAGCTCGAGGGCCTGCTCACCCGCTTCGAGGACGCTGCCACCGCCCTGCCGGACGCGGTCGTGGTACTGACCTCGGACGATGACATCGAGTGGTTCAACCCGGTGGCAACCCGGCTCCTGGGCCTGCGGCAGGAGCAGGATACCGGTCAACCGATCGCGAACCTCGTTCGTCACCCGGATTTCGTAACCCTGCTGAACGGACCCAACACCGGCGAGCCCGTACAGATCGAATCACCTCGCAACGAGAACATAGCTCTGAGTGTTCGCATCGTCCCCTACGGCAGGGGCCGCAGACTGCTCGTTGCCCGGGACATCACACGCATGCAGCACCTGGAACAGGTGCGGCGCGATTTTGTCGCCAATATTTCCCACGAGCTTCGGACCCCGCTGACGGTTCTGACAGGATTCCTGGAGACCATGGTGGATAGCGGCGAACCCGGTCTGGAAAACTGGCGCGATTCACTGATGTCCATGCAGGATCAGGCGATGCGGATGCGAAATCTGGTGACTGACCTGCTCTTTTTGGCCCGGATCGAGACCGGTCCCAGGACGAGTGGCTGGCAACCGGTGGCGGTCCCGGCCATGTTGGCGGCAATCCGCGAGGATGCGCTGGCGCTGGCGCATGCCGGGAAATACGAGATCGACATGGACGTGGACGAGTCCCTGTGGTTGCGTGGCAACGACACGGAGTTGCGCAGCGCGTTCTCCAATCTGCTCGTGAACGCCGTCCGCTATACCCCCCCGGGCGGCAAGATCGACGTGCGCTGGCACTCCGACGAAAAGGGCGCGCATCTGTCCGTGCAGGACAACGGGATTGGCATTTCCCGCGAACACATCGGTCGGCTCACCGAGAGGTTTTACCGTGTGGACACCGCCCGTTCACGGGAGAGCGGGGGCACCGGTTTGGGCCTGGCCATCGTCAAACATGTGCTCCAGCGCCACGACGCTGACCTCGGCATTGAGAGCGTGCCCGGGAAAGGAAGCACCTTCACCTGCCACTTCCCTGCTGACCTTATCATTCGTCACCCGGTCGAGACCGCCCAGCAGTGAAACGCCTCCTCTTCAGTATCCGACAACCTGCCTGGAAGCGGCGTCTGTCACAAAATCGACATGCAGGCACGCGCCGTCCCACGCAACAAAGCAGTGCGATGACTTGCGCAAACGACTATTATTGGCAACATTCGGATCGCGGCATGGCCCGCAAACCGGCACCAATCAGGAGCCTGTAATGGACAAATCAGATCTCATGCAACACATTTCGCGGCAGTTCAATGCCGAACTCGACGACGTGCGCAATCGTGTACTGGCCATGGGAGGCCTGGTGGAACAGCAGCTGGACGCCGCAATCGAGGCCCTGACTACCGGCAACACCGAACTGGCGGATACCGCCGTCACCACGGACTACAAGGTAAACGCCTTTGAGGTCGGCATCGACGAGGAATGCAACCGCATTATCGCCCGGCGTCAGCCCACGGCAAGCGACCTGCGCCTGATCATGGCCGTGATCAAGACCATCACCGACCTTGAACGCATTGGCGACATGGCGGAACGTATCGGCAGCATGTGCCTGCGCCTGCAAAAGGAACAGGCAGGAAAACCAAAGGTCGACCTGAGCAATCTGGGGCAGCGCGTCAAGGAGATGCTGCACAACACCCTGGATGCCTACGCGCGGATGGATGCGGAAGCAGCGGTTGAAGTCGCCAAGCAGGACCTGAAAGTCGATAAGGAATACGAGAGTGTCATTCGCCAGTTGATTACCTTCATGATGGAAGATCCGCGCACCATTTCCCAGGCCATCAATCTGCTCTGGTCGGCACGGGCACTGGAACGTATCGGCGATCACGCCGTGAATATCTGCGAGTACATCGTCTACTTTGTGCGGGGCAAGGATGTTCGCCATACCAGCCTGGAAAAGATGGAGCAGGCGGCCCACCGGAAGGAATAGGGTCAGGTTTGCGCCGCCCGGCGCAGGCAGGCCAGGATATCGTCCTTGTTGAGCGGGTAATACAGCGCGTCGAACACCTCGAACCTCTCGCGCAGGCGCTCCAGATTGCTGCGATGTTCGGGTTCCAGAAAGACAATTACCTTCGTATCCGGGTACGTGCTCTGCAGCTTTGCCAGTAGCGGCTCCAGATTGCTGACGCGATCCCGAAAATTGGGATCGTAATTCAGTTCGGCACAAACAATATCGGCAGTATCGCTTTTGAAATGGGCCAGGGCCTTGCGCATGGATCGAACCACGGTGACCTCGAATCCCTCCTCGGCCCACGCCCCATCGTAAACGGGAACACCGCCCTGCTCGACAATGAACAACAACTTCTTCATTGGTACCTCGACAGAAAACCCTTAATTCGAACCGGACAATTTGCCTTCACAATCCCTGCCTGAGTCTCTAGACTGCGCACTGCGCTGACCTGCCACCATCCATACCGCCATGAAACTTCGTGTAACCATCAACGACGCCTCCCGCGATGTGGAGGTTCCCGACGATACCATAGAACAGGCTACGGACTTCTTTGATCGCATGGATCGGGATATGGACGGAGGCTGGCAGATGGGTCCGGAGTGGATTGAGAAACCCGACCGGATTCAACGCTGCCAGATTGCGGCGGACAAGCTGCTGGCGGCAATCGGTTCATCCAATCTGGATCTGATGGAGATGATGGCCGCCTACATTCTCAATCGGGTCCCTGACACCCGCGAACTCGTCATCGATGCCGATGGCGAAATGCTGAATACCGAAGTCATCCGGGGGCGTGACGAGGCAAGGCCGACAGCCGCCCCCGGCAATGATGCCCCGCTCTCGCGCATGGATGCCCTGGAACAGGCCAACCGGGATGTCGGAAAAGTCTACAAGGCCGGAAAGGTGTATCGCTTCGCGGTTTTCGATGACAGCACCGGTGACTGGATTGAATCACCGCCCATGGACCGTGAAGACCAGGCGCAGGCCCTGCGTACGAAGGCGTTTGAGTCCCGCTACCGCTACCTGGTGGGCGAAGACCGCTAGCGATCCGCGGGGAGCAGCCTCACTTCAACCGACTGGTTGTGGTGCACATTGATCAGCTTGTAGGGAAAGAGTTCGTCGCGATTTTCCTTGACCGTGATCATCTCCCCCTCACCCCAGCCCCGCAGCACATCGACATAGCCTTCGTACGCGATCCACACGGAGCCGTCCTCCAGGGTTACCCTGGATTCCGCAGTGTCCACCGCGACGATGGAATGACCGCGGCTGGATCCCGAATATGTCACCTCCGGACTGGCCATGAGATCAGCGGGTCTCCGCGACCAGTTCCAGTGCCACGGAATTGATGCAGTAGCGACGGCCCGTGGGCGGCGGCCCGTCATCGAAGACATGACCCAGATGGGCATCGCACCGGGCGCAAATGACCTCGGTGCGCACCATACCGTGGCTCCGGTCCGTCTGCTCGATCACGGAATCGGGCGAGACCGGGCGCCAGAAGCTCGGCCAACCGGTTCCGGAATCGAACTTTTCCAATGAGCGAAACACCGGGCTCTTGCAACACACGCAGCGATAGGTTCCCGCAGCCTTGGTCCCGCAATACTCGCCGGTAAATGGCCGCTCGGTCCCCTTTTTGCGACAGACCTCATATTGCTCGGGCGTGAGAATTTCGCGCCATTCCGCATCGCTATGGACAATTTTGTCGGGCATTTAACGCTTCCGTCTGACTTTGGGATCCGGGACCCCCGGATTTGCCGACCACCGGGGTCCGACCGGGGACAATCTGTATCCAGAACCCTGGCTGGGTCCGGATTTCGCCTATAATATATTTACGAACGCATTCAAGCGAAATCTGGACACTTTCCCAGACTTGAGCATATTCACCAAAAACTGCCCCCGGTGCGCGGCGGAGAATGCCGCAGACAGCACGCGCTGTCCGTGCGGCTACGTGTTTGACGGGTCGAACAAGACCGATTCCCTGGAGGCCATCGAGGTGGCCCTGCAGGAGGCGGAACTGTATGCGGATTACCTCAAGGCGCGGCTTCATCAGACGCGCGAAGCCGCGGACGTAGCTGCCGAGGACCTCAAGCGAAATCCGGACGATGCCAACACCCAGCGCCTGGCCGAGGAAACACGGCGCGAATACAGGATTACCAGGACCGAATACAAGCTTCAGCTCGAACAAATTTCGACGCTGAAGGCGGAGGTTGAGACTCGACAGAAGGAGGAAGCAGCAGCCGCGGCCCAGAGAGACGCTTGGGAACTCGCCCGCAAGAAGGCCGAGGCCCGCGAGACAAAAGCGAAAGCGGAAGCCCAAAAGGCCCGCGCGATCGAGACAAAGAAACGCGAAGCGGCAAAAGCGAAGGCAGAAGCGGAAGCCCAAAAGGCCCGCGCGATCGAGACAAAGAAACGCGAAGCGGCAAAAGCGACAGACCCTGCACGCCCTCGTTCCAGCATGCGTGAGAAACTTGCGCGAAAGGCGCAGAAGCTGTTCCAGCGGGGACGCGCCGCCACGTCCGAGGTCGCCCGCGAACCGACGCCCGTCCCGTCGACACCGCGACCCGTCGCGAAGGATCAGTCCTCAACGCGGCCAGCCGCGAAGGTTCAGTCAGCAGCAGCGTCCCGCCCGGCGGCAAACAAACCGGCGGCCCCTAAACCGGTCCATACGACCAAGCCATCACCCAGGTTCCGCGAAAAGCAGGCAGCCAAAGCGAAGGTGGCCAATCCGCGCCCAAACACCATGGAATGCCCACACTGCACCAAGGTCCTCCCGATCGGGACGGAGACCTGCCGTTGCGGGTACAGCTTTTCCCGCACCCGCGAGAGCATGCCGGGCATTGGGCTAACGAACGAAGAACAGGCGCGGATTCTGGATCTGTTTCGCCAGGAGAAATAGGGTCCGGGACCATCAGGGTCTGCGAGCCAGGTAGATCCGGAGAAGGACCAGGGGCCACAGGTACATTCGCGCCAATACCTCTGCGCCGGACGTGGCTGGAGGCAGCACCCCACCCCTCCTGGCAAGCGGCCCCACCCGGCCAACGGCCGCGAGAACGATCAGGCCCACCACAGGCCACAGCGCGATGACCAGAAAAATCGCTATTCTCACTCACACTCCCCCAGGGGCCGTGCGGTCGCCGGACTGGAACCTGGCACCCGTCTGAACGAAAATACCCGCTTTTACGCCCAAAGGTTCATCCCGTGTCCGACGCCATCGAAAAGAAACTGCTGCATTATATGGGCAAGGCTATCGCCGACTTTGCCATGATCGAACATGGCGACCGCGTGATGGTCTGCCTGTCCGGGGGCAAGGATTCCTTCACCCTCTTGCGACTACTCCACCTCGCCCGGCAGAGAACCCACCGCGATTTCGAGATTTTCGCATTTACCCTGGATCAGGCCCAACCGGGCTGGGATCCCGATGGGCTACAGCATTGGCTGGAAGAACATCGCTACCCCTATGAAATCCTTCGGCGGGACACCTACTCGGTGGTCACGGACAAGATTCCCGAAGGCAAGACCTATTGTTCTCTCTGCTCCCGGCTCCGGCGCGGCGTGATCTATCGCTATGCGCGGGAGCATGGATTCAACAAGATTGCCCTGGGGCACCATCGGGACGACCTCATCGAAACGCTGCTGATGTCAATCTTCTACAGCGGTGAGATCCGGTCCATGCCGCCCAAGTTGTTGACGGATGACAAGCGTCATATCGTCATTCGGCCGCTGGCCTATTGCCAGGAGAAGGACATCGCCCGCTATGCCACCGAGCAGGAATTTCCGATCATTCCGTGCAATCTCTGCGGCTCCCAGGAAAACATGAGCCGGCAACGCACGAAGCAACTGATCGCCCAGTTGGCGGCGGAAAATCCGAAAATCCCAAGTAATATTCTTCATGCCCTGGGGAAGGTGAATCTGAAACACCTGATGGACCGGACCCAGTTCGACTTCCGGGATCTGGAAAATGAGCAATCCTCCGGGGAA
>JARRJV010000076.1:0-5452 GCA_037388825.1 Acidiferrobacteraceae bacterium
TCCGGTTCAGCTCGTCCAGGCTGACCTTGTGCTTCTTGTTCATCTCGTAGTAGAGCCTGGGATTGCGCACGGTGACGTCGTCGAGGATGAGGACGTCCTGTCCAAGGGAGCTGAGGTCGAGCTTGAAGCTGATCTCCTTCAGGGAGAACGCGGTCCGGGTCTTGAAGCCCTTGGGGTTGGCGATGGTGAGGCCGTAGACCGCTCCGACACCGTCCTTGAGCCCGATGTGCACCCGCTGGACGTGCACGGCCGTTCGGTAGGCCCGGGTACCGTATCTCTCGATCGCGGCCCGGGCGATGGAATCCAGATTGTGGAGGAAATACCACGCGACCCCGCCGGCGGCGAGAATCAGAACCGCAACGACTGCGATGAGCGCCTTCTTCATTCTCGCCCCCTGGACCGGCGTTTTTGTTGCGCCTAGTATAGCGAACTTGTCGATCCTGCTGTTCTTCGTGAGCAAGCAGGTCTCCGCAGCCGGTATCTGTCTGGCTCTTCCCGCGATCGGTGCGCCATTTTCGATATAAGGTTCTTTTCTTCGGGCGATCACCGCCGGAGATGCCTGCACCCCGGCCTGCGGCGAAATTGGGACCAGCGCTAGACCGACGCTTGCGTTGAAGGGTAAAAAAGTTTTGACAGTTTGATGGCAAAATTACCATCACACGTTTTGCAGTAGCCTACGATTTGTTGTCTCCTTTTTGCCATCAAACTCCATTTCTATACGTCGGCAAATTCGAAACCAGTCAAGCCGGTTCGTCGGCCGACGAACGGTTTTCTGTGTTAAGGCTATGTCGGGAACTCGGACTTGGTGGTATGGTCCACATAGCCAAATGTTCGCGAAGCAACCTGGCGCGCTGAACGAAATGCAGTGTCAACGTCATGACAGGTGAACGAATGGCAACAGAATGGAAAGACAGCATCCACCGCCAGCGCGAAGAGCTTGCAAGCATCTTGCGCGAGCCGATCGAACAGGTAGCCCGGGAGCTGACGCCCCTGTGGAACAACCAGGAGCAGATCGAGGCGCTGCTCAAACAACACTTCACCAGCATTCCACACTGCACCACCCTTTATGTGCTCACCACCGGAGGTGTGCAGATCTGCGAGAATATTGAACGCGCTGGCGTCGTGCCGGGACACCACGGACGCGACCGCTCACATCGGCCCTACATGAAGGAGGCCGTGCCCGTCTGGGGGTTCCTGCTGTCCGATGCCTACATCAGCCTGCACCGGAACCGTCCTTCCCTGACGGCGCTACAGATCGTTCGCGATGGGGATCAGATACTCGGCTATCTCGGCGCGGACTTCGACCTGCGTGACCTGCCCGCCACCTCCGAGCCGTATCACGAACCCGGATACTGGCGTCAGATCAAGGGCGATCCGGCCATCCGCAGCCTGGTATTTCAGCAGACCCGGGTGGAAAGCCCGCTGGACCTGAATCTGGAACAGGTCTTTGTCATACTGGAAGAGATGCTGACCGAGCGCGGGGTGTTTCAGGCGCAGATCCATTTCTCCAGCAGCCAGGCCACGATCTGGACCGAACGCGACCCGTATCGCTACAACATCCTGGATATTGACGCGCTGACAGATCCGGATATCTGCCTGGTCTATCCGCGGCAGGCGTATCCGGCACAAGCAGTGATTCCCGCCGACCGGATCACCGCGATCCTGGATACCTTGGGAAAATTGCGCATGGCTGACGAGAATCTCTATCTGCGCCTGGCATCGATCAATATTTTCAACGGCATGATCAGCCTGACGTTCTCCTGCGACGGCTCGCACTACATGCCGTACGACGAGTTCCTGCAGAAGAATGCGGATTTCTGGATCGGTGCCGCGGCCTGAGCGGGCGGGCGGTCTCAGTCCTCGAGGTTGTGCTTCATCTTTTCGAACTGCTCCTCATCGATCTCACCATTGGCATAGCGCCGCTTGAGGATGTCCAGTGGCGTCTCGCGTGAGCCACCGGGAAAGGGCCTGCCCATCAGCCACCGCACCAGGACGACGATGCCGAGGATGACCACGCCCCAATAGAAAAGCATGAATATCCAGCCAAAGGGAAACATACCGAATCCAAAACCAAAATCGTGCATGGCGGCCTCCTGTGGGATACCTGCCGGGCGACCAGTGTAGCGCGATCCGCAAGCGACCGCCCCCTAGCCGCCGGGACCTTCTTTCCGCAGCCAGTCCCGCAGCAGCACCATGCGGTCATTGCCCCAGAACAACTCGCCACCGACGACGAAGGTGGGTACGCCGAAGACCCCGGCCGCGTCCGCCGCCGCCAGCCCCGCGGCTTGTTCCGCGGCCGTGGCCGGGTCGTCCAGGGTGCTCAGGAATTCATCCTCCGCCATCCTACAGGACACGGCCCGGCGCACGCACTCGGCGCGATCGATCTGCGTGATGTCCGGGTCCGAGAACATGGCGGCGAACAGGGCGTGGGTATACGGAACGACCTGCCCGAGGCGCCTGGCCGCCATGGTGGCCCGCGCCAGCAAATCGATGTCGAATTGCACCCGCCCGCGGGGCTCGATGAAGGGAACGCCGTAGTGCGCCGCCCAGCGCTTCGCATCCCGTTCGCGATAGTCCCAGTCATACTGGCCGGAGACCGGCTCGCCGGCGAAGGGATCGCCCTTCTTGCGCCAACCCAGGGCGCCACTGTTGAGGGGGATCCAGTTCACATCACAACCGGTGTCGCGCGCGAGTGCCTCCATCTGCGTGGATGCAAGATAGGAATAACGGCTGCCCATGGAATAGTAGAAATCGACGACGTTCATGAATCCGTTCTTGTCAGTCCGGGAGAGATGCCACTGTAGCATCCAGTTCCGGCCGGCGGAACGGGAGTCGTCCCCTTCCGGAGACTAGACGGACACAACTACGGTATTCCGGCCCTTGCGCTTGGCGCTGTAGAGGGCGTCGTCCGCGCGGGTAATGAGGTCGCCGAACTCCTTGTCCCGTTCCGTGTACACGGCGACTCCAACACTGACCGTGACATGCTCTTCCGTCTCGTTGACGCGAATCGTTCGCTCTTCCACCACCGAACGGATGCGCTCCGCCAGTCGACTACCCCCAACTGCGTCACTCTCCGGAAGCAGCACCGCGAACTCCTCCCCCCCGTATCGGCAGAAAACATCGGGCTTGCGCAAGATGCCACAGATTGCGCCAACTACGGTTTTCAGCACCTCATCGCCGGCGGCAAGCCCATAGGTATCGTTGATGTGCTTGAAGTGATCCACGTCGAACAGGACCACGGACAATGGCCGGTTGTAGCGCTGCGCCTGATCGAAGATTTCCTGGCCGAGGGTAAAGAAGTTGCGGCGGTTGCCGATACCCGTGAGAGGATCCGTGTTGGCCTGTTCCCGCAGCCGGTCCTCCAGCACCTCGCGCTGCTCAATCTCGTGTTTGAGATCGTCGGCGCGATGCCGAACCTGGTTCATCGCCAACCACTGGTCGCGTCGCAACTCCTTGATACGGCCGGACAGGACCAGCCCCAGCACGTTGGCGGTAACGAAGAAGTTGGCGACCACGGATGGATGGAAGCCCGCTTGCGGTGGAACCAGCCTGTGCACGACAGCGAATCCGATGGCGAAACAGGCGGAGCATAGAATCTGGCGCGAGTAGCGCATGGGAAAGAGGACATACGCCGCCAGTGTCGCGATCAGATAGGTCAGAGCCGCCATCATGTACCCTTCCGTGCTCGGCTCCAGGTAGTCCTGGTACAGGAAGATCACATCCGACGCGACGCAGAATCCGACGATGTACAGAAACACCGCCAACTCGAGGTGCACGCGCTCCGCAAAGTGCCGGAGGAAAAGCACAAGTACTCCAGCGAGAACCAGCAGGCCGAGACGGGATGCCACGGTGGCGACAATGGCGTCGCGTGCGCTTTGCTCCACCAGATCGATGGGGAGAAAGCTGGCGTAAACGAGCGAAACGACGACCAAAGCACGAATGACGTGCTGCAAATCGAGTTCGTGGGTCTCGCTCCGGTACTGACGCTCCAGATCTTTGTCCCGGAACCTCCCCAACAAAAAGTGGAAAGACCGGCTTTCCTGATTTTCTTCTGTCTCGGCCATGCAGGACCAATATCGCTCGTCGGCGAACGGCGCACGCCGGTTCACCGGATCCACCGGAATTTGGCCACCTTCTTGTGATGTGAGTGGCCCCCAGCCCTTTCTCACTAGGAAGTATAGCCAAAAGGGCCGGGGTGAAGAAAAACTGCGCCCTGATCGTGCCCGCTTCCGGGCCAGGACCAGGCCGCGTGCGGGTATTTATCCGGGGAGCGATCCGGGGGAAAGGAACTCGACGGCCATCCCGGCGAGGAACAGCAGTGCAATGACCGCGATCATGACCAGGAGGGAAATTCCGAATGCCTTCCAGTTGGAAGCCATCAGCCCCGCTGCCCCACGATGGGCCTCGATCGCGCCCCCCTGGAGCTGACGGGAGAGAATGATCATCGCAAGCAGTTGCGGAATGGTGAATGCAGTATCGGGAATCTTCCACTCGGGCGGGATGAGGAAGGCCGCTGCCAGAATCAGCGCGATCGCCAGCACCGAGTACTGCAGGGCCCGGGTCGCCTTTTGTTCAAGCCCCAACATACGATAGTTCAGGGACATCAACAGGCCGCCAGCAAGGACACTGCCGAAGACGGTCGCCAGGGCAATGCCCGAAATTTTGTACAGGCGCACGGCCGGTGCCGTGGCCGGGGCAATGGCTTGTTCAGCGTCCAAACGTGATTCTCCGGGGTAAGTCCCAGTCTCGAACAGGCTGATGGAGCGCGTACAGTACAGGTATCCCCGAAGTGCAGCAACCGCAGTCAGTCTGGCCCGCCCGGACCGGGATGCTAGCGCCGCCTCGAGATTCGGAAGAGGTGATACACGGTGTACAGCAACGCAGCGATCGCCAGCACAGCAAGAATCCGCAGCTCGTAGTGCCGAATCTGCCCCAGGTAGGGCTCGATGGCGTGGCCCAGGAAATATGCAGCGACGCCCACCGCCGTGGCCCAGACGGACGCGCCGATCACATTGAACAGGATGAACTGCCAGACCGGGACGCGACTCATTCCGAGGACAAATGGAGTCACGACACGGATCCCGTATACGAAGCGGAACCCCAGGATCAGCGGAATCCGATGGCGGCGCAGGATCTTCAGGACCCTTTGCGTCCGTCTTTGCCAGTCGGGCCGCTTCTGCAGCCACGCCTGACCGTTGCGGCGACCCAGAAAAAAGAAGGTCTGATCGCCGATGATCGCGCCGGCAAAGGCGGCCACGATCACACCCGGGAGCGTGAGGTAGCCAAGATGGGCTGCAATCCCTCCCAGGATAAGTACGGTCTCACCTTCGAGAAAGGTACCAAGCACGATTGCCGCGTAGCCGTAGTGCTGAACGAGCGATGGGATATCCACAGGACTCTGCGACCCGTATTCTGTTGAATCGTTCGTTACACTTTACCAGATGGCCGCTCG
>JARRJV010000076.1:5463-14666 GCA_037388825.1 Acidiferrobacteraceae bacterium
CGGGACTGGACAGCCGCCCGCTGCAAATGGTGAACTGGAACCATGCATCCGGATCCACTTCTGTATATCGTCTTCCTGATCTTCACCGGCGCGGCCGTGATCGCCACCATTGCGCTGCTTGCGCGCCAGGCACTGATCGTTTCCTACATCATCCTCGGCGTCCTGCTCGGGCCATCGGTCCTGAACTGGACCGGGGACGCGGCCCTGATCAAGGGTGCGGGCGATATCGGCATCATGTTCCTTCTGTTTCTGCTGGGCCTGAACATGCATCCACAGAAACTGATCCGGCTGCTGGGTTCCACGACCCTGATCACCGGTGCGAGCGCATTGCTGTTTGCCGCCGTCGGCGTGGCCACCGGGGCCGTACTTGGTCTGCCGTTTTCAGAATCACTCATCCTCGGCGGCGGACTCATGTTCTCCAGTACCATTGTCGGGCTGAAACTGTTGCCTACCACCGTGCTGCACCATCGACACACGGGCGAACTGATCATCAGTATCCTGCTGCTACAGGACGTTCTCGCTATATTGATGATGTTGTGGCTGCAGGCTGGAGCCGGAAGCAATCAGGACATGGCCATGGGCATTGCCCGACTCCTGGGAGCCCTCGCCGCACTGTCGGTATTCGCATACCTCGTCGAACGGTATGTGCTTTCGCTGCTAATCGTCCGTTTCGACGTCATCCAGGAGTACATCTTCTTGCTGGCCATTGGCTGGTGCCTGGGGCTGGCGGAACTTGCGGTGTGGGCCGGCCTGTCGCGAGAAATGGGTGCCTTTGTCGCCGGGGTGGCCCTGGCCCGCAGCCGGATCTCCATGTTCATTGCCGAGAGTCTCAAGCCCCTGCGAGACTTCTTTCTGATCATTTTCTTTTTCACCCTGGGCGCGGGCCTGAACCTTCGCCTGCTTGCGGACGTGGTGCTGCCGGCTACAGTGCTGGCCGTGATAGTGCTGGCGGCGAAACCCATCGTATTCCGCTACCTGCTCCGCTACGCCGGGGAGGAGCCGGCACGAGCGAACGAGATCGGCGTACGGCTGGGGCAGAACAGTGAGTTCGCCTTCCTCATCGCCGTACTCGCCGGGGAAACGGGCGCCGCGGGCCACACCACAGTGTATCTGCTGGAGCTTAGTACCATTCTGACGATGATGGTCTCCATGTACCTCATCGTCTGGCGTTACCCCACCCCCATCGCCGTGCGCGACGAGCTGCGACGCAGCTGACCAACCGCTCCCGTCGAATACAAAAAGAAAACCCGCCTTGCGGCGGGTTTTCCGAGTACGGTTGCAAATGTAGCGGCTTACTGTGCGCTAACGTTCGCCGCCTGCAGGCCCTTGGGACCCTGCTCCACCTCGAAATTCACACGCTGGCCCTCGGCGAGGGTCTTGAAGCCAGTGCCCTGGATTGAATTGAAGTGCACGAACACGTCCTTGCCGCCGTCGTCCTGGCTGATAAAACCGTAGCCCTTGGACTCGTTGAACCACTTAACTGTACCTGTTGCCATTGTAACTTACCTATATAGATTGAATGATTGGGCTGACGGGACGAGCGAGGGAGGTAAGGAGGTGAAACTCGGAGGGAACAAACGACCGAACGACCATTGCCACTACCCAGCAGCATTCGCCACTATACGCGAACAGTCAGTAAATGGTATCGATTTCTTCCTGTTTCAAGGCCCGTTCCAGGTTTCTCCCCGCGACAGGCCGGAGCGGACCGTTTCTGGTACAATAACAGCCGTATCGCGCCTGATGAGGCTTTCACCCATTCCCCGACGGCCGGTCGCCGTCGCGAGCGGACAATCCCACCTATACGGCGCACCTCATACACGCACGCGGGGAAACCGCCACCCGCCATAGGCTTCCCGAGACCCGGATGTCTCGCGCCCCGGTTCTGTACCCGGCACATGGCCCGTGGACCCGCAACTGGAGATTTTGATGAAACGAATGTTCGTAGGAAACCTCGCTCCCGATTGCGGCTCTCGACGGGCGCGATTTCAAGGGGCGCCCGCTCCGGGTCAATGAGGAACGGGCCAGAAACCGGGGTCGACGGGGCGGACGCCACTAGGCGAGTACAGGAGAAACCACGAATGAATCCAGCCAGTTTCAGCATGGCGACAATCGAGAAGGTCGATGCGCCGGCGGGCAGCGACGGTGGGACCTGGTATCGCTACGTAATCGACAACGGCAAGTCCGCCATCACGGGCTACCGGCAGGGCTCCCGCGAACAGGTGGCTCGTTTCGCCAGAGACCTGACCGAGAATATCAACGCCCGGGCAGCACGGGGTCATTCCGCCTGGCAGCCACGCCAGAAGAAGTAACCAACGGCGCGGTGCCGGCCTCCCGCCGCCCCGCAGGGGTCCACGGATACAGAAAGGAAACCCGCCTCGCGGCGGGTCTCCGGAACTTCGCTTGTGGCGGTCGTCCTACTGCGCGTTGACGTTGGCCGCCTGCAGACCCTTGGGACCTTCTTCCACGTCGAAGGTAACCCGCTGACCCTCGGCCAGGGTCTTGAAGCCCGTGCCCTGGATCGCCCGGAAATGAACGAACACGTCCTTCCCGCCGTCGTCCTGGCTGATGAATCCGTAGCCCTTGGACTCGTTAAACCACTTCACCGTTCCTGTAGCCATCACACCTTACCTATCTATCAAATTGAACAAAGAGGCTGACCGGAAGAGCGAGGGAGGTTTGGAGGTAGAACTCGGAGGGAACAAACGACCGAACGACCATTGCCACTACCCAGCAGCGGCGATCAGTATATCCAAATCGGGGGAAAAACAACATGCCTGGACCCGGGATTTCGCCGCCCGCGGCATCGATCATGCCTGTCCCCGGAACCGCCCCGCCGCTACACTTTTTCCGGGGCCGGACCCCCCAGGCCCGCCACAACAACAAACCACAATCGCGCTCTTGGGAGGCCGTATGTCCACCGCAAATCGCTTCGTCTATGCCGGCGTGGTCTATGGGGCACTGGGAATGGTGCTCGGCATCCGTATGGGGGCCACCGAGAACTTCGCCATGGCCCCGGTTCACGCCCACATTAACCTGCTGGGCTGGGTCGGCATGGCCGTTTCCGGCCTGATCTACCGCGGTTATCCGAAGGCGGTGGAAAACGGGTACGCCGGGATCCATTTCTGGCTCGCCAACATTGGTCTGCTGGCCATGATGCGCAGCCTGGCCCTGCTCCTGTCCGACAACAAAAGCCTGGTCCCGGTCGTGGCCACGGCCGAGTTCCTCACCCTGGGGCGATGCTGCTGCGGTTCAACCTGTGGAAGGGTGCCCGCGACTGAGGCGACCCCGACACGACGCAAGGCCGAAGCGCCCCCCGGGGGCGCTTTTCCTTTGCCGATGGGGAGCCTCAGGACTGCGGCAGGCGGGCGGTTTCCATTCGCCGCGAGAACTCCGCAATCTTGATCCAGTACAGGATCCAGACGACGAAGAAGGCCAGGCTGATCAGGTGACCAAACCCGGGGGTGAAGGATGCAACCAGTAGAATGGCGTGGGCCAGGCCCAGTCCCCAGCCCCCGTCACCGGCCTCGGATCCCAGTTCCCTTTTGATTCCATCGGTCAGCTGGGTGACACTGTAGAAAGTCCAGCCCAGGTTGAAACTCGGAATCAGATTCAGCCACACCAGTGCCGGCTCCATGCCACGGTTCTCCGGGCGGATCCGCTCCACGCACCTGTACAGCGCAAGCACAAAAAACACGTACGCGACAATAAACGAAAGCAGGAAGATTCCCGGTATGACAAGAATGGCGAATTCGGCTCTCATCGCGCGTCCTGGTTATCGACGAAACTGATTCCGTGGGCCCGACGCTGCACACGCCTGGTGCCAAGGATTGTAGCACGGCGACTTCGTATCACAGGTCCTGTTGAAGGCAAAAAACAGCCCGGCATGCCGGGCTGTTTTCGTCGTTCCTTGCGGTGGATTCAGCTGGCCTGACCTTCCCGACGGTGTTCCCGCCAGTGCTTGTAAAACTGCTGACGCTTCTCCAGCTGTTCCTTGGTCAGCACCTTGTCCACTTCCTGCTTCATCTTGAAACGCAGGACCGTCATGTCGGCCTTGATCTTGCCTTGGGCATCGGCAATCTTTTGGACCTGCGAATCGCTGGCCGTTCCCTTGTCCATCAGTGCGCGCATTTGCTCACGGTTGGCACGCATCTTTTCCCACAGGGCCTTGCGTTCGGGCTCGTACTTCGTGTTGATCGCCTTGATCCTGGTGACCTGCTTGTCGCTCAGGCCCAGGTGCTCCTTCATGCGCTCAATACGATCGCCGTGACCGCAGCCCCGACCGGGTCCGCCATGGCGACCATAGTCAGCACTGGCAATCCCCGCGGTACCAGCCATCAGGGAAGCGGCAAGCAACAGGACAGTAGCTTTCTTCATCATATGCTCCTCGTAAACATGGTTTGTGAACGGCCGGGCTTGTTCCCGACATGGACGAAGCCTACGCCGGCGGACGGTCAAGATGGGTGACCGGGGCGTAAATGTATGTAAATCAACACCCGGGTCCGGCGCGCGCCTGTAAGGTATGCCCTCTTGTATGGCACACTTTCGGAACAGATTCCTGGGCCGGGATACCGATACATGAACCGAATTCTCATAGCCGATGACGATGTCGAACTCGGGGCACTGCTCGCAGAATACCTGGGCCGGGAGGGTTTCGACGTGGAACTTGCTCACGATGGCGCCGCCGCCCTGGAGCAGGCCTCCAATGGGGACTATGACGCGGTGGTGCTGGATGTGATGATGCCGAAACTGAACGGATTCGATGTACTGCGGGAATTGCGACAACAGTCGCAGGTCCCGGTACTGATGCTGACCGCGCGCGGAGACGATGTCGACAGCGTCCTCGGTCTGGAGTTGGGCGCCGACGACTATCTGGCCAAACCCTGCAATCCGCGTGTACTCATGGCCAGAATACGTGCGGTCCTCCGGCGCAGCGAGGCCGGCACGGGATCCGAAGAACAGGGGGGCACCCAGATCGTGCAGGGAGACCTGACTCTCGAACCCGGAACCCGAACCGTGCGCCTCAACGGAGAACCGGTGGCCATGACGAGCACGGAATTCAGCGTACTGGCGGTGTTGCTGCGGAACGCGGGCGAGGTCGTGCCAAAGACCGATTTGTCACAGCAGGCCCTGGGCCGGGAACTGGCCCGCTATGACCGGAGCCTGGATATGCATGTCAGCAATCTTCGCCGGAAACTCGGGCCACTGGCCGACGGCAGCGAGCGAATCAAGACCGTTCGTGGCGTCGGCTACCAGTACGTGAGGGCCTGACTATGGGCGGTTTGTTCTGGAAGATCTTTCTTTCTTTCTGGGCGGCACTGGTTCTGTTCTCGGCGGCGACCATCTGGACCGCGTCCAGCTATCTGGAGCACACGCGACACCAGCGGCTTGCCACCCGGCCCCATGAACGCATGGCAAGTTACTTCCACCAGGCGCGTCGCGCCATTGATCACGGCGGGATCAAGGGTCTGAAAACCTGGGCGCACGATGTGGACCTGCGCGAGCCAATCCCCCTGCTGGTGCTGGATTCCAAAGGCGAAGATCTCCTGGGCCGACCCGTTCCGCCTCGCCTCGCCGAACGGATTCGCCGCTACAATCAGATCGGAGTCGGGCACCGGGACTTCGGTGAAAACGACCACCACATGCCACGCTGGCTGCGCCATGGCATCGAGGTGCCCGGTATGGGCACGGTCTATTTGATTCCCGACTTTCAGAGCGTCACCCTGGGAAGGGTACTTAGTCGACCACGTGTCATCGCCCTGCCGGTAGTGGTCGCGGCCCTGGTAAGTGGTCTGGTGTGTCTGCTTCTGGCGCGCTACCTCACAGCGCCGGTAACGCGGCTGCGGACCGCAACTCGTCGCTTCGCCAACGGTGATCTCAGTCAGCGGGTTGGCGCCACCCTGGGGAATCGCCGGGATGAAATCGCCGATCTCGCACGGGACTTCGATCACATGGCGGAGCGTCTGGACGCGCTATTGGCATCCCACAGGCAACTGCTACGGGACGCATCCCATGAATTGCGATCCCCACTGGCGCGCCTGCAAGTGGCCCTGGGGCTCACGCGCCAACGCGGTGGCGAAGCCATTGCCGACGAACTCGACCGTATGGAGCAGGAAATCGAACGGCTGAACGAGCTCGTCGGGCAATTGTTGTCTCTTGCCAGGATGGAGTCCGGGGTCGCCGAGTTCCAGCGCGAGCGCGTGGATCTGACATCCATCGTCGAAACCGTGGCTGACGACGCCGCCTTCGAGGCCCGGGCCCGGGATTGCGATGTCCGCGTGACCCAACTGGATCCGGTTGTCGTCGAGGGAAACGAGGCCCTGTTGCACAGCGCGATTGAAAACGTCGTTCGCAATGCGGTCGCCTATACAGCACCCGGGACGACGGTGGAGATTTCCGTGGCGCGGCAAGCCGATCGGCCGGATCGCTGCGCAATTACCGTCCGCGACCACGGCCCCGGCATCCCCGAGGCGATGCTGGAAAAGGTGTTCGAGCCCTTCGCCCGCCTGGATGAGGCCCGGGATCGATCGACCGGGGGCTATGGCCTGGGCCTGGCTATAGCCGACCGGGCAGTACGGGTGCACGGAGGAACGATTCAGGCCACCAATCATCCCGATGGCGGCGTCCGCATGCGCATTGAACTCCCTGCCCGAACGCCCGGACCGAAAACCTGATACCGAATCAGTAACGGGCGCGTGAATGATCACGCGCCCGTTGCGGTTGAACCGGCTCGCCTGAATCCTATTCGGTCGGCGTCTCTTCACCACCTTCGGCTTCGGCTGGGGCTTCCGCCTCGGCGGCGGGTTCGGCTTCGGCTTCTTCTGCCGGCGCTTCCGCTTCCGCGGCGGCCTCTGGCTCGGGTTCCGTCTTGGGCGCCGGCGCGGCAACCTTCAGCAGTCCCTCCTCCACCAGAATCCGGACCTTGTCCTCACCATTGACGGGTTTGCGGTCGGCACCGGTCACGGCGTAGCGGCCATCACGGCGAGAATAGATTGTGTAGTTGTCTGTCTTCTTGACGACTTTCATGGCCATACTGTCTTCCTTACTCGTCTGTTTTGGGGACGCGGATTATAGAGGGATACGGTTCCCGCGGGAAGCCAGGTTCGTCATTCCTCCGCGGATTGCGCCCAGGCGGCCGGTACCCGGAACCGGAGCCGGCGGCTGTGGGCAATAAACTCCACACGCCAGGCCTCGGTGTCCACCACTTCCCCATCCACGGAACAGGCCAGGGCGGCGTCCGCTTCAATTGTCAGATGCCGGGCGGTGCGATACAGAAGGTGCTCGGACTCCGGCACCGGGCCGGACTTCACCTGCTCCATCAGGCGGACCATCTCCACACGGCCCATGTTCATGGCAAGGGTGACGGCCATGTGGTCCGCGGTCGGATATCCGCCGGGCAGAAGATGAAATCCCCCCAGGGTCGGGCTGTACCCCGCCGCCAGCAGGGTCAACTCGCCCTCCATCCTTTCCTCGTCCACCTGGATCCGGACCGGAACGTTGCGCCAACTGATCAGCGTGCGCAGGGCCAGCAGGTTGTATTTGAGTCGTCCCCGGGCCCAGCGCATCTCGTGGTCCACAGTGTGGCGCTTGGCCGTGGTAGCGCCGAAACCGGTATCGGCAATGTTCAGGGAATAGAAGCTCCCTTTTTGTGTGAATAACTCTGTGACCCCGACATCGACATCGCGACCCGTCTTCAGGGTTTCCAGGGCCCGATGCCAATCCTTTTGCAGGCCGATAGCACTCGCATAGTCATTCACGTTTCCGAAGGGAACCAGGGCCATCACCGTCTCGCGCTCGCAGCGCGCAGCGAGAATGCCGCTGGCAACCGCATTCATCGTTCCTTCGCCGCCGACGGCCACGATACAAACGCCGGCACCGGACTCTTCCGCCACCATGTCCCGGCACTGCTGCGCGCTTGTGGGGAGAAAGAACTCGCTGTCGGGCAGGGCATCCCTGAAGTGGTGTTCGACCCGCTGCCACAGCCGGCCCAGGGACCCGTCACGGGCGAGCGGATTAATAAAGTATGCGTACTTCATCCCGCAGATCCTTTCGTGGCGGAGCTTCGTTGTTCCGGAACCAGGACCGACCGGGCGCCCGCCGGCAAACACCGTGAAGGTGTCCCGATCGCGCTCAGGTTTCGAGGAGTGCTCCTCCCGCGGGGTAACGAGATCCGGTTTCCGGTTATTCTTGACCTGATGTTAACACAGAGACCTTGTCTCCCGTGCCCAAGGCCAGCTGCTCTGCGGCGCTTCCGAGATTTACCGCGATTTCCACGAGCCCGTTGCTGTTTTCGTACCAGAACGCCTCACCCGCGGCGACATCGGAGAAGGTCCCGGCGCGGGAAACAACGAGATCGGCAATTCGCAATCCGGAGCCCGGGGGAATGCTGGCGGCACGGATCCCCGAGATGGCGTTTCCGTAGTGGTCTATGTACAGGATCTCGGCAAGATCGTCTGGCCAGTCTGGGTGCTGAACCTCGGGTTCAGTGCCATGCATGGGGACGTTTTCGCCCCTTGCCAGCTGTGCCGCAACCGGTGCGAAAAGATCGCGACCGTGAAACGTGTTGGATATCGTGCCCGGCCGCCAATCGATGCCGAAACACTTCCGATCCCGGGCCCGACGCCACAGGATGGCAAACAGGCCATTGTCCGGACCCACGTACCAGTTGCCATCCAGTCGCAGCGCGACCGGCGTGCGCGGCCCGCCGACGCCGGGATCGACCACGCACACATAGATACTGCCGGGCGGCAGGCCTCGACCGTAGGCGGGTAGCAGATAGGCCGCGGCACGGACGTCGCGGAGAGGAAGATGGTGCCAGAGATCGATGACCGGTACGCCCGGTGCCTGTTGTACCAGCACTCCGTGCAACTGGCCCACGTAGGGGTCGCGGATCCCGAAATCTGTCAGCAAACCGATCATGCGGGCATGCTAACACTGCCCAGCGATCACGTCAGACGCAGAAAAGCCGGGCAAGCCCGGCTTTTTGACTGACTGGCGGTATGGAAACCCTACTTGGCGGCCTTCTTCTTGGCCGTCTTTTTCTTGGCAGTCTTCTTCGCCGCCGTCTTTTTCTTGGCAGTCTTCTTGGTGGCCGCCTTCTTCTTGGTCGCTGCGCTTTTTTCCGCCTTGGCCTCCTTTTCCTTTTTTTCGGCCTTTGGTTTTGCTTCTTTCTTGGGTGCTTCCGGCTTGGCAACCGCTTCGCGGTC
>JARRJV010000077.1 GCA_037388825.1 Acidiferrobacteraceae bacterium
CGCGCGACTCGCGAGGGGCGCGCGCGACCTTTGTCCGGCATTTGTATCTGTATCTGGACCGTGCCGCTATTCGGAGAGCCCTTCCCCATCAGGCCATCCTGCAGCTCCTGCACGGATTGTGGCCGATCCGTGGGATAGATTTGCAACGCCCAATCGATGCATTCCAGCAGGTAGCGGGAATATCGTCCCTCGCCTGCCTTTATCGCTGGAGTTACCGGATCCGCCTGATGGCGCAGCATGGTCTGATAGCGATTGATAGAAACTTCCGGGCGACGCGCGCAAATGCAATAGTACATGCTGGCACCAATGGCATACAGATCGGTCCAGGGTCCGGGCTTGCCCTTGTCCGGATATTGTTCGATGGGAGCAAAGCCGTGGGTCAGTGTAATTCGCTGGGCATGCTCACCACCGGAGATCGCCTGGCGCGCAGAACCGAAGTCGATCAACATCGGCGTATGGTCCGTACGAAGGTAAATGTTGTCCGGTTTGATATCGAGGTGCAGCATTCCCGCCTTGTGCACTTCACCTAGGCCATTGAGGACCGGAAGGAAGATGCGCAAGAGTTCCTTTTCGTCGAGACGCCTTCCGGGTTTGTGCTTCAGGTAGTGACTGAGACTTTCCCCATGCTCGTACTCCATGACCATGTACGCCGTGCCGTTCGCCTCCATGAAGCGAAGCACGCGCACGATGTTGGGATGCTTGAACTGGACCAGGTTGCGGGCCTCACGCAAGAACTCCTTCAGGCCCCACTGATAGTCACGAATGCCATTGGGTGCGTCCGGATTGGGCAACACACGCGTTTGTTCGATGCGGCCGGAAATATCCTGGGGAAGGTATTCCTTGATCGCGACCTCAGCCCCCAGCTTGTTGTCCCTGGCCAGATAGGTAACCCCGAAACCCCCGAACCCGAGCACCGACTCGATTACGTAGTCCGCGAGATGGTGACCCACCGGCAACGCGTCTTTGTGATAACCGCCCAAAGTAATAAGGACCTCAACCTGTGCGAATTCAAATTGCCCGCTTGTGGTTATGTTTTTCCGGGCTTTTTATGGACTAATAGTACTTATAGTCGTTTATAGTCGCGATTCGCAAGCGGGTCACCCTCCCCCCTTGCGCCGACGATTGTCCTTCCGGCCCGCGTAGGGATTGGCCCCGGCACGGCATTCGATCCGCACCGGCGTCCCCTCCAGCCGGAACTCCTTGCGGATGCAGTTGGCCAGATACCGCCGATAACTCTCCGGCAGGCGGTCTACCTGGGCCCCGTGGATGATGACCGTGGGCGGATTCCGGCCTCCCTGGTGGGCGAATTTTGGCTTGATGCGCCGACCATGTATCAGCGGCGGCGGCGTGGCCTGCACTGCGTTCTGCAACATGCGATTCAGTCGGGAGGTGGGCAGGGTTCTGCGAGCGGAGGCGAATGCGTGATCCACAGACGCGAACAGCGCACCAACACCAGTCCCGTGCAAGGCCGATATAAAATGACTGCGGACAAACCCGAGAAATGCAAACCGTCTTTGCAGTTCGCGCTCGGCCCATGCGCGCTGCTCCCGGTCCAGCTGATCGCTCTTGTTCAGCGCCAGCACCAGAGATCTCCCTTTCTCCAGAATAAAGCCGGCGAGACGCGCATCCTGCTCGCTCAGACCTTCTGCCGCATCGACCACGAGAATCACCACATTGGCCTCGTCAATCGCCTGCAAGGTTTTGATTATGGAGAACTTTTCTATGGTCTCGCGGACGTGCTTCCGGCGCCGCACCCCGGCGGTATCAATCAGCACATAGGATTTTCCCTGCCGCTCCAGCGGTACGCGTATGCTGTCACGCGTGGTTCCCGGTTCATCGAACACGAGAACACGTTCGGAACCCAGCAGGGCATTGACCAGGGTCGACTTGCCCACATTGGGACGTCCCGCGACGGCAATACAGGGAACATCGTCCGGTACTTCTTCTTCCTCGACTCGCGGAAGATCATGCAATACCGAAGCAATCAGACTGTCGACACCATCCCCGTGCTTTGCTGACACCGGGATCGGTTCACCCAGACCGAGCGCATGAAATTCGGATACAGCAGCCTCGACATCCAGGCCCTCGATCTTGTTGACGGCGAGGAAGACCGGCTTCCCGCTTCGGCGAAGATAGCTTGCAAGCTCCTGATCCGCAGGCGTCAATCCGCTACGCCCGTCGGCCAGCAATACAATCGCGTCCCCTTCTTCGACCGCCTGCCGTGTCTGGCTCCGCATATGCGCCTCAATCGACGCATCGCTATCGCCGCTGGCACCAAGATCTTCGGCCACTCCCCCGGTGTCCACCAGGAGGTAGGGTCGATCCCCCCGCCGCCCTTCCCCGAACTGTCGATCCCGCGTCAATCCCGGGATATCCGCCACCAGCGCATCGCGGGCCCGCGTCAGGCGGTTGAACAGGGTCGATTTCCCAACATTGGGCCGGCCCACGAGAACGATAACGGGTTTCATGATGGTACACGTGGCCTTCGGCCAGGGAAGTCTATTTCGACTTCAGTTTCAGGGCCGCCAGGCTTCCATCGCGGGTTCTGACATAGAGTACACCGGACGGTCCAGCGTTCACTGATTCGATTGAACCGGAACCAAGTTTCCACCGACCCACAAGGTCTCCGCTCCCGAGAGACAATACATGGATATATCCTTGTCCGTCCCCGACAACGATGTCATCGTCGACGATCGTCGGGGCACAGAGCTGCCGATTCATCAGTCCCTTCTGCGACCAGGCCTCCGCTCCCGAATCCGTCCTCAGCCCCCGAACCGTGTCATGTTCATCGACAACCACGAGGATGTCTCCGGAATCATCGAGGGGAAGAAAACTCGAGATGTTCTGTGACCATTGGAGATGGCCCGATCTGGCATCAATCGCAACCACGCTCCCCTGGTAGCTGCCGGCAAAAAGCTGGCCACCCGACACCAGCGGCGTACCATCCACGTCCACCAGGCGCTCCAGTTCCGTGCGACCCCGGGGCTCGGATACCACGAACCTGTGCAGCATCCGCCCGGATTTCAGATCAAGCAGGACAAGAGTTCCATTGGCGAAACCGCTTGCGACAATCCGGTTATCGATTATCACCGGATGGCTTGTCCCTCGCAGCGAGAGCGCCGGCACCGTCTGATGAAATCTCCATTTCTCGCTCCCTTCCGCCGCCGACAAACCGGTGACCGTGCCGTCGACCGCCTGCACGACCACGATACCCGCGGCCGCAACCGGTTTGGAAACAACTTCACTGCTGATGCTCTTTCGCCACCGGACCGCACCCGTCTTCTCCTCCAGAGCCGCTACGACCCCGCTGCTGCTCCCGACCAGGACCAGACCGTCGCCCAGTCCGGTAGCCCCGGAAAGAGGAAGAGAAAGCTTGGTTTCCCACAAGACCTTGCCGGTCGAAGCGTTCCACGCTCGCACCACGCCCTTGGCGTCGCCCGCGTATACGCGATCCGGTCCCAATGCCACGGTCATGCGGCTGAAGGGATCGGTGGCACGCGCTATGGGGGTCGACCAGAGCTTCTTGATTTCTACCGAAGCCTTGATCGGTTTGAGTGCCGTCGGCGGCTCGCGATTGCTCTTGCCAAGAGAGTTGCAGCCGGCCAGCAGCGTGGCGATTGCGACAAACCAGAAAACGCGTTTCACTTCTTCTCCCCGGCAGGCCCGACGTCGGCCAACTTCATTTGCAGCACGTCAGTGTACCGCCCGCCCCGATCCTCATTCAGGGCCTGCAGATACGCCTCACGCGCCTTGTCAATCTGTCCCTTGTCCTTGTAGATGTCGCCCAACATCTCGCTGTATTCCGACGCGAAGCCGCCCTTGTCCTTGATGCCCTGTACCAGCTTCAGGGCGTCGTCGTCTTTTCCTTTGGACATCAGCAAACGGGCAAGACGCAGTCTCGCTGCATGTTCTACCGAGGGGTCCCGGGCGTGCTCCAGCGCCCATCGCAGCTGCCGCTCCGCACTGGGCACGTCGCCCTTGTCGAAACTCGCCTTTGCAAGAAGCATCGCACTCAAGGCCGCGTAGGGAGTGGAAGCGTAGTTATTCATCACCTTCCCGCCCAACACCGCCGCCTGTTCCGGCTTTCCCTGGTTTAGCTCATAGATCACCTGGTCGTACAACGCGGAAGCCTCGGCAGCACGCTGCTGAATATGGTGCGTCCAGTAGCGGTAGCCAAAGAGACCACCGAGACCAATCACCGCGCCCAGAATCAGGGCGACGCCGTAGTTTTTCCACCATTCCTTAAGCTTTTGCAGCTCGTCGTCTTCGTGCAAATGTAGATCTTCCACCCGACCCTCTCTCCTAGCTCTTTTTCAGTTTGCCTGGCCCAGCCGATCCGCAAGCTCGGCACCAAGTCGTTCCAGGGGTATTGGCGCCTGTTCGCCGGTCGCGCGAAGATTCTTCAGCGAGATTTGCCCCGCCGCAAGTTCCTCGTCGCCAAGGATTCCGGCGAATCGGGCGCCACTCTTGTCCGCTTTCTTCATCTGGCTCTTCATGCTTCCCTCACCACAATGCATGAGCACGCGAATCCCTTTTTCACGCAGCTGCTCGCTAATCTTCAGGCCCTCCTGGCGGGCCTCGTCGCCCAGCAAAACCAGATAGACATCGACAATCGGCTCAGGTTCGCGGCCGGTCTGGCGTACGAGTTCGACGACCCGTTCCATACCCATGGCGAACCCGGCGGCAGCAGTGGGCTTGCCGCCAAGCTGTTCCACCAGTCCATCGTAGCGCCCGCCGGCACAGATCGTCCCCTGGGCACCCAGATGGGTCGTAACCCACTCGAAGACCGTACGCGTATAGTAGTCCAGCCCACGAACCAGTCTCGGGTTGACGGTAAATTTGACGCCGGCATGGTCAAGCCGTGCCTGCAGTTCCTCGAAGTGGCTACGAGACTCGGGGCCGAGGTGGTCCAGCAGACTGGGGGCGCCGGCAACGATCTTCTGGACGTCGGGATTCTTGCTGTCCAGTACACGCAGGGGGTTGTGCTGAAGGCGATTCCGGCTGTCGTCGTCCAGGTCCTTTTGATGCTCCTCCAGATACGCAACCAGTTCCACGCGATAGCGGTTGCGGGCGTCCAATGTCCCCAGGGAATTGATCTGAAGTTCAAGGCCCGAAATACGCAGTTTTTTCCAAAGACGGGCCGTCAACAGGATCAACTCGGCATCGATATCGGGCCCCTCCATGCCAAAGGTCTCGGCACCGATCTGGTAAAACTGTCGATAGCGGCCCTTCTGTGGACGTTCGTGCCGAAACATGGGACCCGAATACCACAAGCGGTGAACCTGGTTGTGCAACATCCCGTTCTGAATCGCCGCCCGTACACAACCGGCCGTACCTTCGGGACGAAGCGTAAGACTGTCGCCGTTTCGATCATCGAAGGTATACATCTCCTTTTCGACGATATCGGTGACTTCACCGATCGAGCGACGAAACAGCTCCGTTCGCTCCAGTTCCGGAAGACGGATCTCGAGATAACCGTAGCTTTCCAGCACGCCGCGGGCGATCTGTTCCACCCATTGCCAGTGAACAAGCTCATCCGGCAAAAGGTCATTCATGCCACGAATGGCCTGGATCGTCGTGCTCACGAGTAATCCCTCAACCGGTTTGCTTTATGGGGATGACTTTCTTGTCGCCGGTTCCTCGACGATCCCGGATGTAGGTACGTACCGCGCGCTCCAGCTCGTCAACCAGATCCTCATCGCTGACCTTGTGATCGGTCTTGCCGTCGATGAACAGCATGTTCGGCTCGCCGCCGGTAAGACCAATGCTGGCCTGCTTTGCTTCGCCGGGGCCGTTCACCACGCAACCGATGACTGCGACATCGATGGACTCCTGGATATCCTCGAGCCTGGCCTCCAGTTCGTTCACGGTCGCGATCACATTGAAGCGCTGTCGTGAACAGGAAGGACAGGCGATAATATTCACTCCCCGGCTGCGGATTCCGAGGCTCTTCAGGATGTCGAATCCAACCTTCACTTCCTCCACCGGGTCGGCGGCCAAAGACACGCGCAGGGTATCGCCAATCCCGTCGGCCAACAGCATTCCCAGCCCGATGGCCGATTTTACGGTACCGGATCGCAGCCCGCCTGCCTCCGTGATCCCCAGATGAAAGGGATTGTCGACCTGCGTCGCCAGCTTCCGATAGGCGGCAACCGTCATATACACCTCGGATGCCTTCAGACTGATCTTGAACTCCTGGAAATCGAGCCGGTCCAGGATATCGATGTGACGCATCGCCGATTCCACAAGGGCGTCGGGCGTCGGTTCCCCGTATTTTTTCTGCAGGTCCTTCTCCAGCGACCCGGCGTTCACCCCGATGCGGATGGGAATGCCGCGGTCGCGGGCCGCGTCCACCACGGCACGTACCCGATCCTCCCGGCCAATATTGCCCGGATTGATGCGCAGACAGTCCGTACCAAGTTCGGCTACGCGCAGGGCGATGCGGTAGTCGAAATGAATGTCACTCACCAGGGGAACGGTGACCCGTTTGCGGATCTGCCCAAAGGCCTCCGCCGCCTCCAGGGTCGGGACCGACACGCGAACGATGTCCGCGCCGGCCGCCTGCAGCGCCTCCTGTTCGTCATGCTCTGCACGGTGATGGGCGCATCGCCGCCGATGGCCACGTTCCCCACGTGGATCTGGCGCGATCTTCGTCGTTGAATCGGATACGGGTGCATGCCTAGTTCGTCGTTGTCTCGCCGGTGCTGCGTGAACCCAGGGTGAAACGGGCCGTGGGGCCATTTCGATGGGATTGGAGATCCACCGGCTTGCCGTCGAAGCTCAGGCTGACCCCATCGACATTGCCTACGAATACCTGAAATGGCGGATCCCCTTCCAGGGAAATCGTTCGACCCGCGGCGACCGTCTCATACAGGAGTCGATTGTTTCCACCATCCCGAACATCCAGCCAAGATGGCGCCGTGGTCTCGATGATCAGGCGCGAGTGATTGCCGTCTGCAGCCGCCGGTGCCGGTTTTGGACGCTCGACCGTGACCGGGGGCGGCGCCGGGCTGACGGTCCGGGGAGGGGCGGGGGTTTCGACCGGGGTCGATGGCGCGCTCTGTGGACTTGCCGCTTCTGTCGTCGTGGCGGCTGTCGCTGGCTGCCCGGTTGTGGCTGGAGCCGAATCTGCTTCCGTGGGCGTTGTGGCATCCGCTGGCTCGATCGCGGTTTCCGTCACTGCCGGTTTCGGTGCAAGCGATACCGCGGGCGCAAGGGCGGGAGTGGCTTCGTCATTACTCACCTCCACGGGCGCCGGCTTGCTTCCCTTGCCAAACCACCATACTACTGCCAGTCCCACAATGAGCACGGCAATCGCATAGGTCGCCACCCGCACGATACTGTCGCGGCTCGTCACCTGCCGCTCGGTCACCAGGTTGCTGTAGGTCGTGGTCTTCCAGGCTCCGGTCGCCGACTCAAAGGCCTTGAGTATCGGGGCTGCATCAATGTTCAGCAGCTGGCAATAGCTGCGGAGATACCCGCGTACATAGGTCGCCCCCGGAAGGCGATCAAAGTCATTGTTCTCAAGCGCTTCGATCTGGCTGATGGACAGGTGCAGAATCTGTGCGACATTGTCCGGCTCCAACCCCAGCTTGACCCTCGTCGCGCGCAGCGTTTCTCCGGGCCCATTCATTGCCTTGTCACCATTTGCAGAATTCATTGTCACTTCGTTCATTGTCGTCTATTGGGTTGGCACCCGCGCCGCTTCTCGCGACTTGGGATACTTTGATCTCAGCCAGCGGGCGTATTTGCTGGCGCCGGCGCGATTGCCCATCGCGATCTCGACCCGGTAGGCGAGATAGAGACTGTCCGAACTGGTGACCCCGGTCGCGAACAGTCGGCTAAGAAACTCCCGCGCCGTGAGGGTGCGGCCGCTATGGAAGGCAAGCTTGGACAATTCAAAAAGTGCGCTTGGGTAGTTTGCATCGATCTTCAAAGCTTTGCGCAAATAGGTTTCCGCCCGCAGCTTGTCGCCCTTCAGTGCCAGGCATCGGCCGGCGTTCGCCAGTGCCTTGGCCCGATCCTTGTACAGCGGGTTTGCCGCCGCGCGGTCAAAGAACTCGATCGACTGGTCATAGTGCTTTTGATCGCACAAAAAAGCGCCGTAGTTGTTGAGAGCCTCGGCGTTGTCCGACTGATAGCGGATGGCGCGACGAAAATACCTGTCGGCCTTGTCCAGTTCACCCAGGCGCCAGTACAGCAATCCGTTGATGTGATTGGCTTGCGAATTATGGGAATCCAGTGCAATGGCCTTGTCGGCCTTCTCCTTGGCAAAATTCAGTTTGCCCTCGTTCAAATAGATACCCGCCATGGCCACATCCGTATTGATGAGGCGCTCGGTGGCGCTTTCCGTCACCACGTCGTCGCTGGGCGAATGCGATGCACAACCCGCCAGGGCGAGACCGGCAAAAACAACACCAAGAATTCCTGAGACATATTTCTGGTTCATTTTACCCCGTTGGCGATATCCGCAAGTTGACGCCCCGAACGGCGTGTTCGATCCAGTACCTGTCCGGCAAGTTGTCCGCACGCGGCGTCGATCTCGTCGCCCCGCGTCTTGCGCGTGACCGTAATGATTCCGGACTGCATCAACATGTCCCGGAACCGGTCAATGGTTTGCCGGGATGACCGCGCATATCCGCTGTCCGGGAACGGGTTGAACGGGATCAGATTCACCTTGGCCGGAACCCCCTGCAGCACGTGGATCAGTTCCCGCGCGTGCGCCGGGGTATCGTTTACTCCTTCGAGCATTACATATTCGAAGGTCACCCGCCTTCGGGCATCACCGGCGACATACCGTTTACAGGCATCGAGCAGCGGCGCAATCGGGTACTTGCGGTTGAGAGGCACCAGCCGGTTCCGCAGGCTATCGTTTGGTGCATGCAGGGATACGGCCAGGCTCACGGGTAGCTCTTCCCGCAGTCGATCAATTCCGGGGACGACCCCGGCAGTACTGAGCGTCACGCGCCGACGCGACAGGCCGTAGGCAAGGTCCTCCACCATCAGGCCCATGGCGGACAGAACATTATCAAAATTCAGCAGTGGCTCGCCCATGCCCATCATGACCACATTCGTGATCATCCGATCGCCTTCGGGGATCTGGCCCAGGGCGCGATGGGCAACAAAGAGTTGTCCGATGATCTCGTCGGCTTCCAGGTTGCGATTGAAACCCTGACGCGCCGTCGAACAAAACGTGCAGTTCAGCATGCATCCGACCTGCGACGAAACACACAAGGTACCCCGGTCCGCTTCCGGAATGAAAACGGTTTCCACGCACTGACCGTCCTGCAGTCGCAGCAACCACTTTCGCGTACCGTCGTCGGCCGTGCGATCCGACACGATCTCGGGCGGCCGTACCTCGGCAACCGCCTGCAGGCGGGCGCGCAGATCCTTGCTCAGGTTGGTCATGGACTCAAAGTCCACTACGCCACGCTGGTGAATCCACTGCACCAGTTGGTCCGCACGAAAAGGCTTTTCCCCCAGCTCGCCCACGAACCCGCGCATTGCCTCACGCCCCAGGCCCAGCAGGTTTGTCATCGGTTCTGTGCTCAAACTGTCCTCAGCGCGTACGCGGGCAAATTTCGTCACCGGAGAAAAAGAATGCGATCTCCGCCTTCGCTGTGTCGGGGCCGTCGGATCCGTGAACGGCATTTTCATCCACGGTACGGGCAAAATCGGCCCGGATCGTACCCGGTTCGGCCCTGGCCGGATCCGTTGCCCCCATCAACTCGCGATTCCGGGCAATGGCGTTTTCCCCTTCCAGGACCTGCACCATAACCGGACCGGAGGTCATGAACGCGACCAGATCATTATAAAAGGGCCGTTCGCGGTGCACGGCATAGAACTCCCCGGCCTGTTCGGCGCTGAGGTGAAGCATGCGCGCGGCCACGATCTGCAGACCGCCCCGCTCGAATCGGTCGCAGATCGCGCCAATCCGGTTGGCGGCTACGGCATCAGGCTTAATGATGGACAAGGTGCGTTCCACGGCCATGACCTGCTCCGGTCGGACGGATTGGGGGACACCGTTGGAAACCATGAATTTTCCGGGTGTACGCGGCGGGATAGTGTAGCGTTTGAAGACCGGCGAAACAATCGACCCCGCCTGCCGACAGCGGACCGGTGATCCCGGGGCGAATGGCGGACTAGTCCGCCGCCTCTTCCATCCATGCCATCTGTATGGCCTCGAGGATCTTCTCTCCCGAGTGCTCCGGATCGTCGTCAAAGTCATCCAGCTCCACGACCCATTCACGCAAATCGGTGAATCGCACGGCCATCGGATCCACATCGGGATATTTTTCGCTGAGCTCGATCGCGATTTCGCGACTGTCCGACCATTTCAGTCCCATTGGCAGCTCCTAGTGGTTTTCCGACACCATATTAATAGTGTATTTGGGGATCTCGACCACGAGATCCTCGTCGCCAAGCCGGGCCTGGCAGCTGAGCCGGGATTCCGGCTCCAGCCCCCAGGCCTTGTCCAGCATATCCTCTTCATTGTCGTCCGCCTCGCCCAGACTATCGAAGCCCTCGCGGATGATGACGTGGCAGGTGGTACAGGCGCAGGACTTCTCGCACGCGTGTTCAATCTCAATGCCATTAGCCAGGGCAATATCGCAGATACTCTGTCCGGGGTCGGCTTCCACCGTCATCCCTTCGGGACAAATTTCGGGGTGTGGCATGAATGTGATCTTGGGCACGGCTGCAGTCGCTCAATCCGGGGAAACAAAGTCTTCGGGTTTGTGTCCGGTCAGGGCCCGCTTCATGCCTGCGTCCATACGGCGGGCGGCAAAGTCCTGTGTCACGCGGTCGGTTTCGGCGATGGCCTTCTTGATTGCAGCGACATCATCACCCTTCCGCGCCTGTTGCAGCGCCTCCAGGGACGCCAGGATTTCCTTGCGTTCCTCCGCGCTCAGGAGCGCTTCTCCATCGGCATCCACTGCCGCCTGCACTCCTTCATGCAGACGGTCCGCTTCCACCTGTTGCTCACGCAACATGCGCGCGTCGACATCCTCCCGGGCATGGTCAATGGATTCGCGCAGCATGCGCTCGATCTCGCCATCGGACAGACCATAGGAAGGCTTGACCTCGATGTGGGCCTCGATCCCGCTGGTCTGCTCGCGGGCGGATACGCCCAACAGGCCGTCGGCATCCACCTGGAAAGTCACGCGAATGCGCGCGGCGCCAGCCGCCATGGGCGGGATTCCCCTCAGTTCGAAGCGGGCCAGGGAACGACAATCACTGACCATCTCCCGTTCACCCTGGACCACGTGAATCGCCAAGGCCGTCTGCCCGTCCTTGAACGTCGTGAAATCCTGGGCCTTGGCGACGGGGATCGGGGAATTGCGCGGGATGATCTTCTCGGTCATTCCGCCCATGATTTCGATGCCGAGGGACAAGGGGGTAACATCGAGCAGCAGCATGTCGCTGTCGGGCTTGTTTCCGGCAAGGACATCTGCCTGCAGGGCAGCGCCGACGGCGACAACCCGATCCGGATCGATGTTGGCCAATGGCTCACGACCGAAATAGGCGGCAACGCGCTCCCGCACCCGGCGCACCCGGGTAGATCCGCCCACCAGTACCACCCCGTCAATGTCCGCAGGCTTGAGCCGCGAATCGCGCAGAACCCGTTTGCACGGAGCAAGGGTCCGGTCGATCAGGGGATCGATCAGGACATTCATCTGCTTCTGATCGAGAACGCCTGTCCACTCGCCGTCGGTCGGCAGCGTGATGCGAACCTCGACCTCGTCCGCGTTTGTCAGGGCTTCCTTGGCGCGGGTCGCCTCGCGCAACAATTGCCGGACCAGACCACGATTGGCACCGGGTTCGATTCCGGCCTGGCGCATCATCCAGTCGGCGATGGCATGGTCCATATCGTCACCACCCAGGGCCGAATCCCCGGCCGTCGCCAGGACCTCGAACACACCTCGATGGAGACGCAAAAGGGAGATATCGAAGGTTCCGCCACCCAGATCGTAGACCGCATATACGCCTTCCGGGTTCTGGTCCAGGCCATAGGCCACGGCAGCCGCCGTTGGCTCGCTCAAAAGCCGAAACACATGCAGACCGGCGAGGCGGGCCGCATCCTTCGTCGCCTGGCGCTGCGCATCGTCGAAATAGGCCGGCACCGTGACGACCGCACCCGCGAGTTCTCCGCCCAGCGTCTCCTCGGCCCGGTTCTTGAGGCTTTTCAGTATTTCCGCCGATACCTCCACCGGACTGCGATCGCCCGCGGCCGTGCGAATTCGCGGCATGCCCGATTCGCCTTCAACAAAATCGTAGGGCAAGCCGGTACCAAGGTGGCGCAGGTCGTCCAGGCCGCGTCCCATGAGTCGCTTGACCGAGACGATCGTATTGCTGGGGTCCTCCAGAGCCGCGGCGCGTGCCAAGGCACCCACCGTCGGCTCCGCGCCACCGTGATAGCGGACGACAGAAGGCAGCAGGTGCCCGCCGTCGGCGTCGGGCAGGGTATCGACAACGCCACTGCGCACCGTCGCGACCAGGGAATTCGTCGTCCCCAGATCGATCCCCACCGCCAGTTTATGCTCGTGAGGGGAAGTGCTCTGTCCGGGTTCGCTGATCTGCAATAGCGCCATGAATCGCTCCGTTTGCCTCACCCGTTCAGGGAAGCAATTCGTCCTCCAGTTGTTCGATCTCGTCCAAAAGCTTCTTGAGAAACTGCAGTTCGCGCGTCAGCGCCAGGGCCCGCTGGAGTGAGTCCGCATCGCCGTCCGCGAGGGCAGCGCGCAGTTGTTCCAGGCGCTGCTCGCGCGCACGCCCAACCTCCTCCGCCAGTTGTTCCAGTCGCGCGGCCGGATCGCTGTCGTCACGCGCCTCGTCCAGGGCCTCGCGCAGGGACATTTGCTCCATCAGAAATTCCGGATCCATGCGCGTATCGGTTTCGGAATCTTCAACGCCCCGCAGCCGCAACAGGTAGCGCCCGCGCCGCAGGGGATCCTTCAGGGTCTGGTAGGCCTCGTTCACATGGGCTGTCATCTGCACCGAAAGACGTCGTTGCGCTTCCGCGGCAGCGGCATGACGGTCCGGGTGAAGTTGCGACTGGAGTTCCCGATACAGCCCGGCGAGTTGGGCCAGATCGACATCGAAGGTTTCGGGAAGACCGAACACTTCAAAGAAATTCTTTTCCAGGCCGGATTGCATGGACTCGGGTCGCGACGCCTGGCGGAGGGACTAGACGGTGAAGCTTTCGCCGCAGCCGCAGGTGTCCTTGACGTTGGGGTTTTCGAAGCGGAATCCCTCGTTCAGGCCTTCCTTGCCGTAGTCGAGTTCCGTACCATCCAGGTACACCAGACTCTTTGGATCGACAATGACTTTGATGCCCTGCGATTCGAAAACCTGGTCTTCCGGCGAGATTTCGTCGGCGAACTCCAGCACATAGGCCATGCCGGAGCATCCGGTGGTCTTTACACCCAGGCGCAGACCCACTCCCTTACCGCGCTTGTCGATAAAGGAACGAACCCGCTCGGCCGCCGTTTCTGTCAATGTGATTGCCATGATCCCGATCCGAATTCCAAAGGCTAGCCGGTCGCCTTGGCCTGACCTGTCTCGTGCTTCCCCTGATAATCCTCAATGGCCGCCTTGATGGCGTCCTCGGCCAGGACCGAACAGTGGATCTTCACCGGGGGCAGGGCCAGCTCCTCGGCGATGTCGGTGTTCTTGATGGCC
>JARRJV010000078.1 GCA_037388825.1 Acidiferrobacteraceae bacterium
GATCGATGCGGAGGTATCATTTGAGGCGGATGGTGAGTCGATCAACATCACCAGCGCCACGATCTTCCGCACCGCACGTTGCCTGATGGAGGGCGTGGTGCATGTGCCCGATGTCCTCGATGAGGCATTGGTGGAAGAGTAGGGAACGGAATTAAAAGAAAACTAGGCGGGCACAGCAACGTGGAAAGAAAACAGAGAGTACAAGAGATGTTTGCGGCCAGGGGCTCGCACACGTGGTCGAGATTGTATGAAGATCCGGCCGATGTCTTTGAAGACAGCATGAATCAGCGACGTAAGTTCGTTGGCGACTATGTAGATCAGAAGCTTGATTCAGACAGTCGTGTGCTGGATCTTGGATGTGGGGCGGGAGTGATCGCCGGGGATCTGGTGGATGCGGGGATGGATGTGACCGCAATGGATCTTTCGATGGAAATGGTCGAGAGCGCACGTGACCGCCTGCTCGCTCTGACAAAGGAAAAAGCGAGGGTATTGCGGGGCGACAGCGAGAATCTTCCGTTCCGGGATGGCGATTTCGATGCAATCGTGTGTCTCGGGGTTATCAGCTTCTTGCAGAGCAACGAACCCATGTTATCGGAGATGCGGCGTGTGTTGCGGGACGATGGCACGCTCATTCTGGCGGTACGAAACCGATACGCACTCGCGGGCGTGATGGATGTACTGCTAGTGGCGCGCCGCACCGCAGGACGCATCCGGCGATGGTTGAAGAGAATCGCGAAGGGAGAATTAGGAAACGGGAACCGCGAGGTTCCCATTCCGCGACTGTTCAATCTGTCGGGACTTGTTGCGGAGCTGGGCCGAGCCGGTTTCCGTGCACTGGAACAGAAGCATATTGGCTACGGGCCCTTCACCGTGCACGGACGGCAGCTGTTGTCACCCGCATCCTCGATCCGCTTGAGCCATCGGCTCGACAGGATTTTCCGTTTGCCGCTACTGAGAGTCTTCCAGGGAACGGCGGACGTATGCATTATCGTGGCGCGCAAGGAGGCGTAGGCGAGGACGCTCCAAACAAGCACGGTCCGGGAACCGCAAGGGGCTGGCATCGCGCGAACCGGTTCAGGACGAACGGAGTATGCCGCGCCGCCAGATATGTGACAGTACCTTCGGTACGTTTTGGGAAAGGAATGCCGCCAGATAGTAGACGACGGGCTTAAGGTCATCGCCGGCGAAGATGGCATGTACCCGTCTTCCCTTGATTGATCGCAGCCATTGCCGGAGCGACATCTTCCCCATGCGATTCATTTCGCGCGCGGCGAATGCATCCTGGGTCAACCAGATCCACTTCACATCGTCTTTCCATTCCGTCACCGGTGGCAGCGGCTGGTCAATCGAGTCGCGATAGGCGATGTAGGGCAGGTCGACGCCGCAAGCGGGGGCAATAGCACTGGTATTGACGGCCCGGGCGTTGATTTCGATCAGCTTGTAGCGATCCGTCTTGGGGTCGTGCTTGTATTCCACGCCCACGATCCCGTGATAGTTCATGCCCTGTAGCAGCTGGATCGACTGGTCAACGACTTTCTGGTTGTGACAGGATACCGTTAGCGTGCAATAGCCGAACTTGAGTGGGTACTGGCGAAGCTTGCTGCGGACACAGTACCCCAGGGGCTTTGAGTTCTTGTCGAGATAGCCGAGGAACGTGTAGAGCAACTCATCGCCGCCACCAATGACCTCCTGAATCATGACGTCGGTATCCCCCTGGCTGATCTTTTCGTACTCTGCCAGAAGTTCGTCGGCGGACTGGACCATGACTCCCTTCATGGGAGTTCCCTTGGTGGATTTCAGTTTTTGTTGCACCCAGGACAGGCGCCACTTGTGGGCTACGTTCGGCTTGATGACGTAGGGATATCCGCTGATCTCCTGGGCCAGCTTGCGGACCTCGGCCATATCCGTCGGAAAGTAGGTTTCCGGGATCGGGATATCGAGCTTCTGCGCCTCGCCATACTGGACGCGTTTGTCGATGATTTGTTCGATGGTCGCGCGGGAGGCGGCTGGAATGCGAAACGTGCCGGATAGGGCGTCGAGGTGACGACCAAGAAAATAGGCAGTGTCGTCACTCGCGGGGAACAGTACCAATGGCCCTTCATGACGTTTGCCCAATTCAAGAAGAAATTCGAGCAGTTCCGATTCATCACCGTAGGTGTTCGGGCAGATCTCTGTCGCCGTGCAGTAGCGGGACAGCAGGCTGAGTTCAAGTCTGTTCGGGTGCAGTCGAATGACAGGAATGCCACGGCGGCCCAGAGAGCGCGTAATTGCAAGTGCCTTAAGACTGTTTGTACGTGAGGTACGGTCGGGATTGGATTCGTGCGTGAGCACGAAGGCCGTGGGGTTTGCCATTCGGTTGGGCTCCGGTAATTCTCGTTTGTATTTTCGCCCATGCGGGGTGCACGGCCCGCATGGGCGTTTGTCAAATTATAATATCAGAAATCAGGGTGATCACGGTGTGTAGCTTGGAAGTTCCACAACATAGGTATTGACCCCGTTAGTGGCGCTATCCCCCCAATCGCTTCCGAAGAGCAGCCGTGTGCCCCGGGGACTGATCACCACATGTGGTTCCGCCCAGTATCCGTTGCCGGTTGATCGATGGTGGGCCACGCGACAAACGCTGCCTCCGGGGTTGGTATTGGCCAGCACCAATTCGTTCTCGAGCACCCTCTGTCCATACCCGGAGCCATAGTCCTGTCCGATGATTGACTCCGCTACCCAGCCGGGACGCTTGAAGGCAACGGCAGAGACGTGTTCTCCGGACGGCGGGTAGGGCCAACCATTATCCTGGCCAATGATTACGCGCGTGGCATTGGGGTCGGTGGGATCCAGGGTCATGTCGTTCACGATCAGTGACCCAACGGGGCTGCCGTCGAAGGCCACGGCATTGTGGGTATCGTGGCCATTCTCCAGGCGACCGAGCGAGGCGTGGTCAAACGGACTGGTAATGTTCATCGTGCGAATGAGGTTCATGTTGAAATCGCGAACTTCGCCTGCGTCCGTCCCATTGGCGAGAAACAGATAACCGCCACTGGCCGATGCGACGGGTGCGGTGGTGCGGCCCACCGGCAAGGTGTAGGTGTTGCCGACAGTATCGGTACTGAACCGGTAGGCAAACGCGACCGGGGTACCGCTACCGGCAGCGTTGCAGCGAAGACCAATGACATCGGAATCCCAAGACGTGTACATCGGGTCGGAGCCGCCATCAACACTACCGCTGGCGCAAATGTCCGAGAAATCATGAATGATCGTTGTGCTGTCCGCGCCGGTGGGATCAGGGTTGATTGTATATTTCGTCAACTGCGCGCCATGTGCGACGTAATAGAACACGTCTGGATCCGTCGCATCCCAGTAGAACTGCTCGAGATCGGGCGGAACGAAATTGAGCTTCTTGATCCATTGATAGGTCTTGCCATTGTACAGTTGGTGTCCCGACCCATGGGGGACGGTACCGCCAGACTGAGCGGTGGTGTGATAGAGAATCAAATAACTTTCGTCCGCATTCCATGCCGGGATGGTCGAATAGGCGGGAACAATGCGCCCGGTGCTGCCCGCATCCGTGATCCGGCGTATGGTGGTTCCAAACTCGGGATCGATCACGGTTCCGCCCACAGGTGGATTGGCGAGAGCGGTCATCGGGTGATTGAGCTGGTCGGTCACCAGGCCTGCACACAGATCCGTCCTGGTAAATGTGGCAGTAGCCGTCCATTGCTGGCTCATCGTCAGGTCGCACGTGGAAGTCGTCCCGCTGCAGGCACCAGTCCAGCCGGAGAACTGATAGCCGGTCGCCGGGCTTGCGGTCAATGTGACGAGAGTATTGTCGGCGTAGCTTTCACTACAGTCATTTCCGCAATTGATACCCGCGACATCGCTGGTCACCGTGCCGCCTCCCGCGTTGACAACAATAAGCTGCTTTGTGCCGGCTGCTGCGGTCGCAAAAGACGCAGTTACGGTGGAGTCTGAACTCATGGTAAGAAGGCAGGTTGCCAGCCCGGTACAGGCGCCGCTCCACCCCGTGAAATCGTTACCGGTGTCCGGAGTCGGGATCAGAACGAGTTTTATCCCCGGCGCGAAGCCATTGGTGCAGGACCCTGTACAGTCGACGGCGGATGGATTGCTGGTAACAGAGCCGGCACCGCTGACGGTCGAAGAGAGCGTGTAGGTCGGTGCGACACCACCTCCGCCCGATGAGGTGTTTCCTTGAATACAGGACGATAGCAGCGGTCCTGCAACTGACACGAGCAAGATCAAGAAGAGGCTGGTATGCCATCGCCGGCGAAAAATCTCGGGCAGTAGTTTTTCCATGAGTTACCTCACTTCCGTATGTCCACGTGATTCGGTGGCAGTTGGCGTTATGTGCAAAGCTTTACTGGTTCAATTCTATAGAGCCCGGACTGTATGCAAAGAGCTTTTCGGCCGACGGTCGCAAGCAACAGGACGGGCGGCCAAGGTAATATTTCGGGTCAAGAAAGCGTTCGCTGGCAGTGCATTTCGTCGGCCTCAGTCTTACGGTCATTTGGCATGCGGCACTTCCTTGCATACACCGTTTTGTAATATGACCCCGCCAGGCCTGATTCCAGGCCACACGGATCAAGATTTGGTTTTCTCCCAGTTGAGGGAGCTTTCAACGATTTGTGCCAGATCGTCGTAGCGTGGCACCCAACCAAGAAGCGACCGAATACGATCTGCAGTTGCGATCAGTTCCGGCGGATCACCGGGTCGGCGCGGTGCCTCTTCGATCGTGAACGGCGCGCCATGTACTCTTTGAACCATATCCAGTACTTCTCGTACGGAATAGCCATGCCCATAGGCGCAATTCAATATCGTTGAGGCACCATCTTTGCGAAGATAGTCCAGTGCCTTCAGGTGCGCGTCGGAAAGATCCTCTACGTGGATGAAGTCGCGAATACCGGTCCCATCCGGCGTTGGATAGTCCGTTCCGAAAATCGATATCTTCTCGCGTCTGCCCACCGCGGTTTCGGCAGCAACCTTGATCAATAAGGTCGCATTCGGCGTATTCTGGCCGATTCGACCCTGTGGGTCGGAGCCGGCGACATTGAAGTAGCGAAGGGCGATATACCGCATGTCCGTGGCCGCGGCCAGGTCCCGGAGCATCCATTCTGACATCAACTTCGACGTTCCATAGGGGTTGATCGGGGCGGTTGGCGTGTCCTCTGCGGCAATTCCCGATTCCGGAATCCCGTACACCGCAGCGGTGGAGGAAAAGATAAAGTGCCGGACGCCGTTGTCGCGGCAGCACTCCAGCAGTGCCCGTGTGTTACAGGTGTTGTTGTGATAGTACTTCAGGGGATCGCTCACCGATTCCGGGACAATGGTAGAACCGGCGAAGTGCATCACTGAATCAACGTCGTAGTCTCGGAGAATCTGGGCGACCAGTGTTGAGTCTCCAATGTCGCCGACAATGAGATCGCCATACAGTACGGCATCCCGAAAGCCGGTAGAGAGATTGTCCAGAACGACAATGCGTTCGCCGCGCTCGCCCAGCTGGCGAACCACATGACTGCCAATGTATCCCGCGCCACCGGTAATCAGTACTGCATTTTTTGTCATAACAGGTCCTTGGGTGTCAGAAGGTCTTTCCGAAATTGCGCATGCCCGTTCTGCGCATCGGATGGTTTGCCAGTGGCACGGAGGGAGTGCGGTCGGCGCGATTTTGGCGACCCCGGTGGGTGCTTCCTAGGTCGTCGTATCTCGCGCAGGCGAATGGTTGGTGCCAGCGATCAAAAAAACCCCCAGTGATACAGTCTTGGTTTATTTTTGTTCGGGATGTGCGCCCGGCGGGAATGTGGAGCCGGCCTCCCGCCGAGTTGCAAATCCTGGACGCATTATAAATCGGATACAAGCTAGCCGAAATACATGACAGGAACCCGAATGGGCGGATGGTTGTATTCCCGTTTGCCCCGGACCACGGAATTCTGCCCCGCTGACGGGGCGGCGACCGGGGGCGGTAATCCGCTCCCATGGGACCGGGATCAGGGCGATACGGCCCATACGGAGGGGTTTGGGGGGATAGGCTGCACCAGGCAGGCCACTTGTCACGGACTGTTGATGGGTTCACAGGCGTTGACATGAGAAAAGTACGTGTGTACCGTTTCCGTAATAAGAGCGTATTAATACGTCAATAAATAAAATCTTTGTTAATTAGTATTTCATAATAAATCGAAGCTAATTAGCAGCCGCGGCGAGTTCCTTGCTCGCGGATTTGAGGAAGGAGGGGGCGCATCGATTTGGTGCGCAGGTGGGCCGGAGTCGGGCGGAGTCCCGATAGTCCGGTCTGAGAATGTGAGTCGGCTGTAATTCCACGCCGAACGCCGTTTTTTCCCCTCGAAACAGGCAGGACCGGCCACGTTTTGCTGGCAAGGGTCCAGGGAAAGCATGCGCATTGTGACCAGGTGCCGAATCGGCGCCCCGGGGCCTGTGCGCGCCAAAAAAACGAGAAGTACAAGTGGAACCAGCACGGAGGGGAGATGAAAAGAAGAGACTTTCTGAAGGCGGGTACCGCGGGAGCCGTAGGTGCCATTGGCAGTGCAGGCAGTCTTCTGACCTGGACGCCACGGGCCAGCGCGGCAACCGTGTCGAAGACGTTCTATATCACCGATGGCCTGATCACGCAGCCGGATGGCGTGGATGTCTATTTCCGCGGTTTCAGCGATTCGGCGAGCGGTTTGAATGCACCTGGCACGCCGATGATCGTTCAGGAAAAAGACACCGTAGTCGTTACCATCCACAACACCCTGAACCAGAGTCACACCTTCGTCATTGATGGAATGGTGAATCAATCCATCGGCGCAGGACAATCCAAGACGTTCCAGTTCACGGCGAAGAATCCGGGCACTCACTTTTATTATGATGCCCAGTACAAGGGGAGGACCGCACCGTACAATCGCCTGGTCGGTCTGCACGGCGCGTTCGCGGTCATGCCGTATGGCAGGTCCAACCAGGTTTTTGCCGGCAGCCGAACCTTCGTGAAGCAGCAGTTCTGGCTGTTCCATGACGTGGACCCAAACTGGAATGCAACCATCCAATCGGGCGGAACACCCAGTGGCACCTATACTCCGCGCTATTTCACTATCAATGGCATTTCCAGCCGACCACCGGGTGCCCCCCAGGAAGACGATCCAAGCATCAACGCCATGATCGC
>JARRJV010000079.1 GCA_037388825.1 Acidiferrobacteraceae bacterium
GTCCACTATCCCCACTATGCACGGGGAATGGCCGCAACGGGAGACTACGACCTGGTCTGCAACGGGCACGAGCACCGTGCCCATGTCGACCGGGTCACGAACCTGAAGGGTGGCGAAACCGTGTGGCTGGACCCTGGCACCGTGGGAGGCGTAAGCGCGCCGGCGACCTACGTGCTTGGCGACCTGGAGACGATGGACTTCGAAATCCTTACGGTTCCTTCGAATCAGAAATCGTAGCGGTAGCCCAGGGTTACGTAGTCGCGATCGGTTGTCTCCTTGATCAGGGGATTCACCGAATCTGAATGCTCGTGGCCGATCTCGAACTCAAACGTCGCCTTCTTGCGACTGTACTGGACCCGCACGCTGGGTGTAAAACGTGTGAGGTCAGTACCACTGTCGTTGTACTGCACGTAGGTCTTCAGTCCGGCATCGACCTGCCATTTCTGAACGAATCGGCCACGATCGGTGAGAAAGGCCGCAAATGCCTTGTAGCTGCTGCCGGAAAAGACTGAAATCCCCAGGACCGACACCTCACCCTTGTGAAACAACTCGGTCGAAACGACACGCCCGGTTGCAGTGATGGTCGTGTTCTCCGCGACCGCCGGCTCCCCGGCGCTGGCGGGCAAACCGGAGAAGTTGCTGTAGGAGAGATCCGCGCCCAGTTGCAGGTGATTGCTGAAGGTATGGGTCGCGCCCGTCGACGCCACGCGCGACTGCCCCGTACGGTCCCGGGCAAGCTGCATGAAATCCAGCCCCGGATTTGCCGCGATGGCCGCCGACATGGACCTGTAGGTCGTGCCAAATATGGGGGCCAGCAAGCTGTTGTTCAGTTGCAACAAGGGAGCCTTTCGAACATCCACGGACGCGTAGTAGCTCCAGTTCTTGCCGATTTGCCAGTAGCCCTGCAGCAGGAAGATATTCGGTTCGGCAAACAGTCGATCATAGTCGAAGAGGCCCAGCACGTTTTGGCTTGGCGCGGAATAGCGGAATTCGCCGCCGACCGCATCGCGATCGGTCAGTCCATCAATGGTATTCGTGATGGAAAAGAGAGACCCGGACCAGTGTCCGGCAAACTGGCCTGCATCAACCCGGTAGCCACTGAACTGCCGTCGGGATCCCGGAGCGATCGTATCGAACGGGGTCCCGGTGACATAATTCAGCCGCCATTTGTCCGTAATGTTCCCGCCGGCGAGAACACCGTCATAGTAGCCAAGTATGCCGCCCCCGCGTGCTGGCTGCCTTCCGAGCTGGAGGCTCAGCTTGTGCCAATCATATTGCGCACGGACATAGGCGCGCCGGACCCGACCCTCCGAAAGGTTGTTGAGAAAATCATAGGTATGGTCCGCGCCTAGAACACCGCGGTACTCCATCTTGCCCGAGCGATGGCGGATGCTCATATTGAGATCCGTTACCAGGGCCTCCTGGTCGGTAGAGGTCCCACCGGCGGTTTTGGTCACACCCGTATAGAAGCGCTGCGACCAGGTCCCGTAAACAGCGGTTCTTGATCTGCCAGCTTTTCTTGCCACGCGCTTGAGACGACCCCCGCCCGCCTGCAGCAGGGTGCGCAGCCGCTGGCGCACACGATCCGCGCCGTCGCCTTTCGGGTACTTCTGCAGATAGAGCCGGTACTGCCGGACGGCACGCCGGGTGTTCCCCTGTCTCTCGTAGGCCAGTCCAAGCAGTTCGGTTGCCACCTGGCTTTGCGGGTTCTCCGGCAGTGCGGCGATGCGCGAAAAGATGGCGACCGCCTCTTTGTTCTTGCCGGCGATCAGCAATCTCCTTGCCTTGGCCATATCCTGTTCAATCTTCGTGGCGCTTACCTTTGGCGGCACCGGCCGTGGCGGCAAGGCAACATGCACAATGATGGTCCGTCCGTCCCCGCCCGGTTGTACGGTATACGAAACAACCCGGTTGAATCGAAGAATCATCCGGTCGCCTTGCGTGCCGTTGAGTTCAACATCGACCTTGATCAGCGGCAAGCGGCCACCGAGACGATCGAAGCTCACCGAGCCCGGAGATGCCAGGGCGTTTTCAGTGTCTGTGGACTTGAAGGAGATGTAGAGCGTTTTGCCCCGGCTCTGGGGAAAATAGCGAACCAGCTGCGTCGGCGCATTGAAATGGAATTCAACGCGAGCGCGATTGCCGGACTCCGCCGTCACATCGATGGTGTCTAGCAGCTGCGCCCGGGCGGCGGGTGCGTAGATCGTCAGCACCAGCCCGCCCACGGTGAGCAAGAAAAACGCACGAATTCGGTTCACAGGAAAATGCTTCGTTCCGGTTCTCTAATCGCCGAAAGCCCCGTCGCTCGGGTGATGATGGGGTCCTGGCCTGGAATCCTTGATCGTCGTCAGTGTCGAATCTGTATAGATATGACAGGCGCCGGTGCAGTCCTTCAGGTCGTCATAGGTGTACTTCACGTTGCCGTACTTTGTATGCGGATCGGACCGGTAGTTGGACTTGTGGCAGCCACCACAGAAGGCCTTGTCGGCCGGATTCGGCCATGGAAGGACTTCCAACCCCTTATGACAATTGTCACAGGTAACGGATGACCTGTGGGTTCCGGGCCAGTACGCGCCGGTATGGCTGTAGCTCCGCGAACCCCACGTGGACGTGCTGTTGTGGCACACATCGCAGGACCGCTCCGTCGTCTCGACGAAGTGGCCGGAGGGTTTGTCCGGCAAGTGACAGTCGTTGCACTTGCCAGCGATGGCGCCAGTGTGGTCGAAGGTCGCCGGAATCCAGCGACGGGTGCTGTGACACTGGTCGCAGGAAGCTGTTGTCGGCCAGTGTCCCGACGGCAGCCCCTGGGCCGTCGACCCGTGACAGTCGAGGCACGTGCCTGGAGCTACCCCGGAATGATCGAAGTGTGCCGGGAGCCAACTTGTGGTTCGGTGACAAGTGTCACAGGAGGCGGAGGTTGTCGGGTGCCCGGTTGCGGGCTTTCCCGGGGCCGTGCTGCCGTTGTGGCATTGGGTGCAGGTCCCCATGGCAATGGCGGCATGATCAAAACGCGCACCGGACCAGATGGTCTGATTGTGACACTGGTCACACGGAAGTTGGGTACGAACATGATTCACGGGCTTGAAGGTACTGCCGCGCATGCCCGGTCCACCGTGACACTGGTCGCATTGTCTTGGCGTCCCCTTCAAGACACCGCGAATATGGCAGGTTCCGCAGGGTACCTGGGTGTGGGCGCCGAAAAGCGGGAATCCGGTGAGCAGATGATCGAATTTCTTGCCTTTCGCCGGCACGGTTGCCGCCTTGGCCTTCGAAACGGCAGCCAGATAGATTTGAGGTTTGTGGACATTCACGACGGACCCATGGGTGGGGCCGGAGGCAAAGGCCGGCAATGCAATCCCTGCGATTGACGTGAGCGACACCGCCACGAGGGCCCGCAAGAGCCAACGTGGCAACGGCAGATTTGAAATGGTTTCCGGCCCGGTTCTCATGAACGTTCCCTCAATGTAACAACGTCGGAAGATTGCGAATCACGCTGAACTTGCTGGTCACGTGGCAGCGTTCGCAGTACTGGCCAAATTCTCCCTCATGCACGTCATCCTGTGCATGACAATCATTGCACGCCCCGGACAGGGTTGGCCGACCGTTGGTCGGTCGTACGTGGCAGCTTACGCACGCCAGGTTCCGGTGGGCGCCATCCAGCACAATTCCGGTCTGTTTGTTATGGTCGAATATCCAGTGCTTCCAACTGCTTGCATCATGACATAGGCCGCAATTCGACCCCAAGCGCTTCTCGTGTGCATCGTCACTCCTGTGACACGACACACACCGGGTCGGTGCGTCCTGAAACCGCTTCGTGCGATGGCAGGAACGGCACTTGACCTTCGTGTGTCGACCCAACAGCGGAAACTTCGTCAGGCCGTGGTCGAACAGTGCCGTCTTCCAGGTCCGCTCGTTATGGCAATCCGCGCACTCCCGTCCCTCCTGACCCTTGTGCACATCATCATCCACATGACAGCCGTAGCAGTTGCTCGGCGGCTTCGGCTTGCGCAGATTCGCGAGATGGCAGGTTCGACATGCGGTGAGACGATGGGCGCCATGTAGGGGAAAATCTGTCTTTGAATGATCGAACCGGACCGTTTTCCAGGTCTGCTCGACGTGACAGTTATCGCATTTCTTCCCAAGAGCCCCCCGGTGTTTGTCGTCGCGGACATGGCAACCATAGCAGGAAGTGGGCAGCTTCTTTGCCCTGGCGCCGGCCTTGATACCCGTCTTGTGACAGGCGCGACATTTCACGCGGCGATGGGCGCCATGCAGGGGAAAATCGGTCTTTGAATGATCGAAGGTCACGACCTTCCATCCCTTGTCGGAATGACAATTCTCACAATTCGTGCCAAGGGTCCCGTGGTGTTTGTCGTCGGACCGGTGGCAGGAAACACAGCGATGCGGTGCATCCCGATATTTCGTCCCCGGCTTATGGCACGACGAACACTTCTTTCGCGCGCCCATGTGCTTCCCGTGCAAGGGGAAATCGGTCTGGCGATGGTCAAAGCTTTGCTTGTTCAACACCACGATCTTTGCCTTGCGCCCCTTGTGCTCGGTGTGACACGACTTGCAGGGTTCTCCCTTATGCCGACCATGAAAACCCCTTCCCGTGCGAATGTCCTGCGCAATGTCGCTGTGATCATGGCAGGCCAGACACATCTGGTTCTGTCCCTTTTTGCTGAACTTCTTGTGACAGTTGCTGCACTCATGTTCAAACTTCGCGTGACCGGCGATTACATCGCCCGGTGTGATCATCTTGTCGAACAAATTCAGGTCCGCGTGTACGGCGGCGGCCGGAAGCAACAGTGCGAACAACAGAAAAAGGCGTGCCAGCCTCCATGCCTGAGTCATCATTCGTTCTTACGGCTCAATACATATGAACGACGACCACGTGCACGATCGCCGTCGCTACCAGCAAAAACATCAATGGAACGTGCAATACATGCCACAGGGAAAACATGGACTCGTACACGCGGTACTGGGCAACGGAGCGAACCGATCGGATGTGATGACGAACCAGACCACGCGCCGTTCGCAGGCGCTTGCGATACTTGGCTCGCCCCCAGTTCCTCTGGCGGGCGATGTCGCGGAGGGCGCGACGAAGCGGTCGACGGGTTCTCCAGCCGGCCCACCACACGGCGGGCGCCAGTGTCAGGAAGCGCCACGTGCCGCCCAGGATTCCGCCCCAGCTGCTCAATCGGGACCGTTCAAAGCGTTGCAGCCGTGCCTGGACCACGGGCGCGAACGAGAGCATTCCCGCCACGCCTTCTGCATCGCTTACGAGCTGTGAGCGCAATTCGTCCAGTGAGGCGCGTCGGCCATAGAGCCCGTGATGGATCCGCGTGTAGATAAAACGCCCAACCAGTCCGCTCAGGAAGACGGCAAGCATGGAAAAGAAGGCCACGCTGCCGTTGACGGAGCCGAAGTGAAAATTTGAATGGAAAAAAATCAACAGGGGTCCGAAAACGCCGAGCAACATGTGCATGCGAAACCAGTGTTTCAGCGGGACCAGGGTGCGCAATATGCGAATTCGCTTGCTCAGCGGATAGAACAGCAACATGAGCATCATCGCGCCACCGACGAGACCGAACAGATAGCCGATACCGGTTTCGGCGTTGTACAGGTGCATCGGACCGAGGCGCCATGCGGCGAAGCTGCATATGGCGATCAGAAAAAGATACCAACGCATGCCACCCGAGCCCTGCGTCGCCGGAGGCGATGCGGGCTTGGCGACCGGCGCGGGGGATTCCGCCTCAGCGGATCGTGAAACTGCTTGCGAGACAGCCGAATTCATCCGTTGTTGTTCACTCTTGTTGTGTGCTATCGCCCCGGGGTGGAGCCGCGCATGGAGATGCGTGCCCAGTATGCTAAATAAAGCGATACCGGCGTATTACCCTATCGCTAAATATTGCAGAGGAACGCACAATCACCAATGTCCAGCGGACCAATGGCATGTAATTGCCGACAAAATATCAGATTTTTTACTGAAAAGATTCAGCATGACGGCCACTCTCTATTCAGGAAGACAGGCTTGTCCGAAATGCCGAGGAACATGGAAAAATGAGCTCAAGCTACCTTTATGTTGTGCTTTTTGCCGCGGCCACGATTGTCCTTTACTTGCTGCTGCAGGGGAGAACGGATCGGAAAAACCGAAAGAAGATGCTGGAGGCGGAACGAGCCGGTCTACTGGAACCGGCGTCGCTTCACCCGGTGATCGATCCGAATCGTTGCCTGGGATCGGGCTCTTGCGTACTCGCGTGTCCCGAAGGGGATGTCCTGGGCATGATCAAGCGCCGCGCCCAATTGATCAACCCGAGCCACTGCATCGGGCACGGTGCCTGCAAATCGGCCTGCCCTCATGACGCGATCACCCTGGTTTTCGGAAGCGCCAAACGCGGTGTGGACATCCCTACGGTCAGCCCGAATTTCGAGACCAACGTAGGGGGCATTTTCATCGCTGGCGAACTGGGAGGCATGGGACTGATCCGCAACGCCGTGGAACAGGGCCGCCAGGCCATGGAGGCTATTCGCAAGCGGCGCGCCAAGGGCAAGAAACTGGATGTCGTGATCATCGGCGCGGGACCCGCCGGCTTTTCCGCATCCCTGGCCGCGATGCAGCATAAGCTGCGCTACGTGACCGTGGAACAGGAAAACCTCGGCGGAACGGTTTCCCATTTTCCGCGAGGTAAGGTGGTCATGACCCAACCGGCCAAACTGCCCATCATCGGCAAGGTGAAGTTCACGGAAACCAGCAAGGAGAAGCTGCTGGCCTTCTGGCAGGAAGTCGAACAGCGCACCGGCGTGAAGATCAATACAGGGAGCGGATGGAAGACATAACACCCGAGGGTGATGGATTCGTGGTCACGACCAACCGGGGTCGCTATGAAACCCGGAGTGTACTGCTCACGATCGGCCGCCGCGGCACGCCACGCAAGCTCGGCGTTCCGGGCGAGGAGCAGGGAAAGGTCGTATACCGGCTGATTGATGCGGAACAATACCGCGGTCAGCATGTGCTGGTGGTGGGAGGTGGTGACGCAGCGCTGGAAGCAGCCTGCAGTATCGCCGACGAGCCGGGTACCACCGTGACACTCTCCTACCGCAGCG
>JARRJV010000080.1 GCA_037388825.1 Acidiferrobacteraceae bacterium
CGCCGGAAACACCGGATAATTCCGGACAGCAGCCCGCCGTATGGCGGGATCCTTTGTCTGTCCGGAGCAATCGAGTATGGCCGCAGTTGAACTCATCGCCCATCGCGGCTGGCCACGGCACTACCCCGAGAACACCCTGATCGGTTTCGATGCCGCCGCCGATGCCGGCGCGCTGTACGTGGAAACCGATGTACAACTGAGTTCCGACGGCGTTCCGTTTCTGTTTCACGACCGCGACATGAAACGGGTATGCGGCATAAACCGCTCCATTGCCGACCACAGCGCCGCGCAACTGGACCGCATGCATGCCTCCGAATCTGCGCGTTTCGACGATGCCTTCGCCGCCGAGCCCATCCCGCGGCTGACCGCCTTCGTGCAATGGCTGCTCGGCCGGCCCGACATACGCGCCTTCGTCGAGATCAAGCGCAATACCATCGAGCATTTTGGTATCGACACCGTGCTGGAAAGAGTGACACGCGAACTCGAACCGGTGGCCGACCGTTGTGTATTGATCTCCTTCTCCTATGACTTCATTTGGGAGGCCAGGCGTCAGGGCCGTTTTGCCCTCGGGGTCGTTCTCGTTCATTGGCGCGACCGCAAGGCCGATATCGTCCGGGAAATCGGCCCGGAATACCTGTTCGCCGATGTGGGCTTCCTGCCACGCTGGCGCCGATGGAACATCGAGGGCCCGCAGGTCGTCGTTTACGAGGTGGACAGACCGACCGTGGCACGCCGCCTGTTGCGCCGCGGCGCGCGCTTCGTCGAAACCTTCTCCGTAGGCGAAATGATCAAGGCGCTGGCGTGAGCGATGACTTCGATCTCGCCGTGGTCGGTGGTGGTATTCACGGATGCGGCGTTGCCCAGGCCGGTGTCGCCGCAGGCTATCGGGTGCTCCTGCTGGAGCAGGAAGAACTCGCCTTTGGCACTTCACGTCGCTCCAGCAAGCTGATCCATGGCGGATTGCGTTATCTGGAATCGGCGCAAATCGCACTTGTGCGGGAATCCCTGCGCGAGCGCGAACTGTTGCTCAAGCTGGCTCCCGAACTGGTGCAACGGCGGGACTTCTACCTGCCCGTGTACCGCGCAACCTCGCGCCGGCCGTGGAAGATCTGGTTAGGTCTGGCCGCCTACAGCGCCCTTGCCGGTTTTCGCGCCCACACCGGCTTCAAGCGGCTGCCTTCCCGGGCCTGGCGCAATCTGGATGGACTGCGAACCGATGGCCTGCAACAACTTTTTTGTTACAGCGACGCACAGACGGATGACGCCGCGTTGACGCGGGCGGTCATGACCTCGGCCCGGGAACTCGGGGCAGAGCTTCAGTGTCCGGCTGAATTCATTGGCGCGGAACGCAGCGACCAGGGCTGCGCGGTACAGTTCCGCGACAAACGTGGAATGCAGCGGATACAGTGCAAGGTCCTGATCAACGCCGCGGGGCCCTGGGTCAACAAGGTGTTGTCGCGGGTGAATCCGGCACCATCGCGGCTTGCCATGGACCTGGTCCAGGGGACCCATATCGTGCTGCCGGGCGAGATCGCGCGCGGTATCTATTATGTGGAGGCGCCTGCCGACCGAAGGGCCGTTTTTGTCATGCCCTGGCAGGGCAAGACCCTCGTCGGCACAACGGAGAGTTTCTATACGGGCGACCCGGCACAGGTTCATCCCCTGCCCAAAGAGATAGACTACCTGCGTGAAACCTTTCGCCACTACTTTCCCGATCGCGACGACACCGTGGTGGACAGTTTTGCCGGGCTGCGGGTATTGCCCGCTGGTGATGGCATCGCCTTTGGCAGGGACCGGGAAACACGCCTGCATGCCGATGTCGCCTCCCGGCCCCGTGTGCTCACCATTTATGGCGGCAAACTGACCGGCTACCGTGCGACAGCAGAAAAGGTCATGGAGGCGGTGCGACCTGGCCTGGGCAAGGCTTCGCCGGTGGCCAGTACCGCCGCGCTGCCCTTGCATCCGGCCTAGCCTTCCGCCCGACCCGCCTCGCGCATGCCCTTCAGCATTTCGGCCATCCACTTTTCATAGCGACTTCGCAGACCCGCGTTCTCCTGCGGCTTGAACCAGTCGCCGAACCCCGGTTCCGGCCAGTTTCCGGGCATACCCGCAACCAGGTACGCCAGGCCCCGCGCAGTGGCCTCCAGCTCCCGCGGGCGATACACCGGCAAGCCACCAAGGTCGGCGATGCGCTGACACAGGCCATCGTAGCTTGCCATCCCCCCGGTCAGCTGGATCTGCTCCGGCCGCGATGCAAACTTGAGCATCTCGCGCATGTTTGCTTCCAGCAGGAAAACAATGCTCTCGGCCACCGCCGCCGCGCGCGCTGGCGCGCTACCATCGCCCACGAAGCGGCTGTGGAAGTCCGCGACCCAGAAAGGCGCTCCCAGGCCGGAAACCCCGTTAAGGAACAGCGGCGGATCGGTCTCGGTCTCAAGAAATTCCTCCAGCCGGTCGTAGATGTCGGGAATATCCAGGGTTTCCCCGGCCCAATCGATGGCACTTGCGGCACCATTGACCGTTCCCTCAAGTACAAAGGTCGGCTCATGATCCTCCGCGTGAATGATGCTGGTGAGCAGGCGCCGGCCAAAGGAAGGATAGTGACCCGCGGGTCGCGACACGAAACCCCCGGTGCCGATGTTGACGTAGGCCGTAGCGGGCTGGATCCGACCGAAGGCAAACAGGGAAGCGGACTGATCTCCGGTTACGATCGTCAATGGAACCTCGGCATCTCTGATTGGCAGTGACCCGAAGGAATAACGACTGCTCACACAGTTCGGGAAGTCTTCGCGCCGAAGCCCGAAGCGCGACAAAAGGGCCGGTTCCCAATCGCGGGTCTGCAGGTTCCACAGCTGCGTGCGCGACGCATTGGCCGGATCCACCAGAAACGGTTGTTCCCGCAACAGATGAAAAATCAGGAAACTGGCCAGCGGCCCCATGGCGAGCCGACCGTCAGCCTGCGCCTGCGCCACCCCCGGGATGTTGTCCAGGCACCAGCGAAACTTGCTCGCCCCGTAGTGCGCCGTCACGAACAGGCCCGTGAGCCTGTGGATGTCTTCGCGGTCCAGACCCAGACTTCTCAGCCAGTGGGCGGCACGCCGGTCCTGCCAGCTGATCACCGGACTGAGGGCCTCGCCCGTGTCCCGGTTCCAGCACACCAGCGAGGATCGCTGGGTCGCGATCCCGGCGGCAACGATACGTCGTCCCACGGCGGCGGTTTGGATGACGCATTCCGCAACCGCCTCGCGCACCGATTGCAAAACCTGCTGCGGGTCGTGCTCCACCCGGTCCTCGTCTCCATGGACGGTCTCTATGGGACGGCTTGCCTCAGTCAGATGGGCACCCTGGAAATCGAAGGCGATCGCCCGGCTCGAATGCCCGCCCTGGTCGATGGCGAGCACACAGGAATCCGGCGCAATATAGTCCTCAGCCATCGGCGAAAAATTCCGCCCAGTTGCGGTCGCCAGGCCCGGAAACGATGAAGTAAGGATTGAGTATGGATTCCTTGTTGTAGCGCAGCGGCCGGTTTTCGAGATCGGTCACGCGACCGCCGGCGACCTCGACGACGCATTGGGCTGCCGCCGTGTCCCACTCCGAGGTCGGACCCAGGCGCGGATACAGGTCGGCCTTTCCTTCAGCGACCAGGCAAAGCTTGAGCGAGCTTCCCATGCTGACGGTCTCGTGAGGGCCTATCCGTTCCAGCGCCGCCTTCAATGTCTCGCCCGCGTGGGAGCGACTGGCGACGATCGTCAGTCGGTCCCGCGGTACCGGCCTGACGCGTATGGGTGCACGGTCCGCGGAACCTTCCTGCCTCCACGCACCAGCACCATGACAGGCAAGGTAACTCACACCGGTGACCGGCACGTGGACGACACCCAGCACGGGTTCGTGGCCAACGATAAGCGCAATGTTGACCGTGAACTCCCCGTTGCGCTTCACAAATTCGCGCGTTCCGTCTAGGGGGTCCACAAGCCAGAACACCGGCCAGGCCGCGCGGGTCTCATAGGCGACGGTCGCCGACTCTTCCGACAATACGGGTATGTCCGGCGTCAAGGCCTCAAGTCGTGCCACAATGAGCCGGTGCGCGGCGCGGTCCGCTTCCGTAAGCGGTGAACCATCTCCTTTGTGATCGACTTCGAAGTCACGCTCATAGACAAGAAGAATTTCCCTGCCCGCATCCAGGGCGATTGCAGCGACTTCGTCCAGCCAATCACAGTAATTCTTCATGTCTGTTCCTTGCGCATGCGCAGCAGCTCGAGGACTATGAACAGTGCCGCGATGCTGCGCGCCTCTGTACATTCCGGGTGATTCAGCAAGTCATCCAGGCGATCCAGGCGCCAGGGCACAAGCTCGATGGGTTCGGGCTCGTCCCCGGGACGGCTGTCGGGATAGAGGTCTTCCGCCAGAACCACATGGGTCTCGTGACGGAAATATCCGGGTGCCTCGGTCAGCGAACGCAGCAGCTGCAGCTTGCGTGCGCCGAAGCCGATTTCCTCGGTGATTTCGCGGCCGGCTGCCTCCACCGGCGATTCGTTCTGCTCGATGCGGCCTTTGGGCAATCCCAGCTCGTAACGTTCCATGCCGGCCGCGTACTCGCGGATCATCAGCACTTCGTTGTCATCGCGCACGGGAACCACCAGTACCGCACCGCGTGGCGAACCGTACATGCGCTCCCAGGTGACTTCGACACCGTTGCTGAACCGCAACTCCAGTTCCTCGACGCGAAACAGGCGCGTTTGCGCCACGGTCCGCCGGGACGTGATCCGGGGTGCGGTTTTATCGCCGGACTTGTGTGGCATTGCTCGCATCCTTTATCGTATGACATAACTTAACCCGATCCGGTGAACGACGAAACCGGCGGACCATTTGCACAAGAGGACGAGGAATGATCGGAATTTCCGAGGAGCAGGACCTGTTGCGGGTGCATGTGCTGGGTGAATTTACAGTAGATGACTTTCGCGAATTCGAGAATGCCGTTGCAGGCGAGTTGGAGGCCAACCCGAAGATTCGCCTGTTGATGGACCTGAGCAATATGAGCGGGTTCACGGTCGACATGGCATGGGAAGATATCAAGTTCACCCGCAAGCACAGCCAGGATTTCCGCAGGATCGCGATCGTTTCCTCGACCGAGTGGACCAGCTGGTTGGGGTGGATCACCGGCGCGTTCACCGATGCGGAAATGGAGATCTTTGACGATCTCGGCGAGGCCGAGGGCTGGCTGGCAACGGCTTGAGCGCGGCGGCACCGCCGGCTGCCGGACCAACGACTTCCCGAGGCGACGAAGTGCTTTCGATTCCCTGGTCCACCATCGATACCGTGCTGCTGGACATGGACGGGACGCTGCTCGATTTGCACTACGATACCTATTTCTGGACCGATCACGTGCCCAGGCGGTACGCGGAAAAATTTGGTCTGGATCCTGCGGAGGCGAAAGAACAGTTGCGGGCGCGCTATCGACGCGCCGAGGGTACTCTGGACTGGTATTCGGTGGATTACTGGTCGAACGAACTGGGCATGGACATCGCGATCCTCAAGGAAGAAGTGGATCATCTGATCGCGGTTCATCCGCACGTGATTGAATTCCTCGACGCAGCCCACGCGGCCGGCAAACGCATCGTGCTCGTGACCAATGCCCACGGCAAGGCCATCCGCATCAAACTGGAGAAAACGAAGATCGGTGGCCATTTCGACAACCTGATCTGCTCCCACGACCTGCATCTGCCCAAGGAAGACATCGAATTCTGGGGCAAGTTGCAGTCGGTGGAACCGTTCAATCCGCCCCACACGCTGCTGGTGGACGACAGCCTTCCGGTGCTCAGGGCTGCCCGGGACTACGGCATCGCGCACCTGCTGGCGGTATACCAGCCGGACTCGAAGGCGGCGGCGAAGGATGTCGAGGACTTTGAGGCGATCCGGGATTTTCGGGACGTCCTTCCGGGGCTGGTATAGAACTACCAGTCACTACCGCCCGTCAGTGAGTTCATTACGCGCTCCAGACCCTCAACTCCGTCCTCAATCATCACGTCCAACGGGCGTCGGCTGGCAAGCAACATGTTTTCCGTGACGATCCATGCGTCGACGATGGCGGCGTTCAAGGGCAACATGGTTTCCAGGGAATGTTCGATTTCCAGGAGGCAGCGGGCCCGGTGCAGAATCTCCGGCTCGGGCGGCAAGGGTTCGCCCTGTCGCAGTCGCGACAGGGCGCGCGCCTTTGTTTCCTGCGGCAGGCCCAGTAGCGCGGTGCGCTGAGCGGAATCCAGTCCCCAACGATCGAACAACTGCATCAGCGCCCGGGCAAACTGGGCGCGATCCTCGTCGCTAAAGGTTTCGCTCATGACTCACTCCGGGGGCGGTGCCTCGCCCGTCTATCCTGCTTTTTCGAAGCGTTCCCAGCGGCGGTCCCAGCTCTTGAAACGCTTTCGGCAGTATTTGTCCAGGGTTTCGTAATCAGGAAAAAAGAGTTCGAAGTCGTCCGCGCCGGCCGGCGAGTTGAACTCGCAATCGTCATTTGAGTGTTCGCGGCAGATTTGTGGCCGCTTTTCATAGATACCACAACGACCATCCTCACCCAGATGGTTGCAGCGATTGTTCACCAGCAGGAACCAGCCGTCGTCATCCTTGTAGACCTGTACATCGTGGTGAGAAACGCGCCACAACAAGGTGTCAAAATCCTCCATGGACCGGGGGGCATCCAGTTCCTGTGTAATATAGGTACAGCAGGTGGAGTTTGTACAATAGCCGCACTTCTCTTCGGACGTCAGGCTGTCCGGATCAATCTTGACGGGGATTACCTTGCGCATGGACGTGCATTACCTCGAGTTCGCCAGTGTATCATCAGGCCATTCGCCGGATCGACGGGGTTCCGGTGGCGCTTTGCCAGCGCCAAAGTATACCCTTTCCCCGTGCATCCATGGGGGTACAATTCTTGCCGAAGCCTTACCAATCACAAGGAGGATGTATGAGCGACCACGTATACAAGATTGTTGAAATCGTAGGTTCTTCCCCGCAGAGCACGGACGCGGCCATCCAGAATGCTATCAGTCGCGCCGGCAAGACACTGGAGAATATCAACTGGTTCGAGGTGACCGAGACCCGG
>JARRJV010000081.1 GCA_037388825.1 Acidiferrobacteraceae bacterium
CCGCTGGCCTATTGCCAGGAAAAGGACATCGCACGCTATGCCAGCGAGCAGGGATTTCCGATCATTCCGTGCAACCTCTGCGGCTCCCAGGAAAATATGAGCCGGCAGCGCACGAAGCAACTGATCGCTCAGCTGGCGGCGGAAAATCCGAAAATCCCCAGTAATATTCTCCACGCCCTGGGGAAGGTGAACCTGAAACACCTGATGGACCGGACCCAGTTTGATTTCCAGAACCTTGAAAATGATCAATTTTCCGGGGAAATCGACCAAATTCTGTCGAAAATCGTATAAACAACAGCGGGGTGGAAAAATACCGAATTTTCCCTGCAGAATTGCAGCAGAGTCGTCGTATCGTTTAAAGCATATTTCCCCCCTTTACAGGGGAAAACTTGGGCTATAGTCAGTATCTAGAATCCGGTATTTCGGGGCTATGAGAAAGAAAGTCAACACCAGCGACCTCGCGATTGGCATGTACGTGGCCGAGCTCGATCGCCCATGGACGAGCACCCAGTTTCTGTTCCAGGGATTCGAAATCGGCGACGAAGCCACCCTGGAAGACCTTCGCAGTACCTGCGAATTCGTCTTTATCGATACCGAGGGCGAAGCCGGGGCCATCGCGCACAAAAAGCGCCAGGCCGAGAAATCCTCCCCGGTGGTCACGGTCCTTGAGGAAAAATCGGATCAGGTCCGCGATCTGGATCCGGAGGTGCTTGGTGGAAAAACCGACTCCAAGCGCTGGAAGGACACCGCGTCCCTGGAAGAAGAGATGGGTCAGGCCAGGGAAATCGAAACCCGCGCGCGCGAAGTTCTCTACACCACCCTTGATGACGTACGCATGGGCCGCAGCATCAACACCAGCGGCGCCAAAGCGGTCATTGCGGATATGGTGGAAAGCATCATCCGCAATCCCGACGCCATGGGCGTGCTGGCACAGCTGAAGAATGCCGACGAGTACACCGCTCTGCATAGCATGCGCGTATGCATCCTTGCACTAACCTTCGGCCGCCACCTGGAACTCACCCGCCAGGAACTGAACCTGCTTGGAATCGGTGCCCTGCTGCACGACGTTGGAAAGATGAAGGTGCCGACGGAAATCCTCAACAAGCACGGCCAGCTCACGGAAAAAGAATACGAGATCATGAAAACCCATGTCCCGCACGGCGTGCAGATACTTGAGAACTCCGAGGGTATCTCCGAACTTTCCATTCAGGTTGCCGCCCGCCACCACGAGCGCTACGGGGGCGGTGGTTACATCCAGGGCCTGGAGGGCGACAACATTGGCGCCTTCGGAATGATGGGCGGCATTGTCGACTGCTATGACGCGATTACGAGCGACCGCGTCTACCACAAAGGCATGACTTCCTACGACGCGCTGTCGAAGATGTATCACTGGCGATCGACCGCGTTCCATCCGGGCCTGGTGGAGCAGTTCATCCAATGTATGGGTGTGTACCCCATCGGCAGCCTGGTGGAACTCTCCGATGGCGCGGTCGGTGTCGTGGTCACGGTCAACCGCCAACGCCGGCTGAAGCCTCGCGTTGCCCTCGTGCTCAACTCCGACAAGCGGCCGTTCGAAGCGGTGAAGGTCATCGATCTGATGGAAGAAGCCATATCCAATCCGGCCGGCGCACCGGACATTCGTGCTGTACTGCCCTCCGGAGAATTCGGCATCAATCCCACGGACTACCTGCCACTCGCAAGCTGATCGCAGGCACATCATCCCCGGCTGCTGCTTCGAGCCACATGTCTTCGCGACACGTTCTACTCCCAAATACAACAGTCTGATGCCGGGAATCTGACCCATGGCCCTGTTCCCCAGCGGGAAAGAACGCAGGAGAGCCGAGCGTCGCGATATTGAAGTCGACGCCACGCTCACCTACGAAGGCTTTCCACCCCTCAAAGTCCGAACCAGGGATCTGAGCGCCACCGGAGTGTTCCTTCACTGCGGTTCCCAATCGAGTCCCGCCCTGGGCACCGAGGTATACGTCGAGATTACCCCCTTCGACGACCAAGTCGAGCCCATGATTGTGCAGGCCAAGGTGGTACGTGTTACTGCCGAAGGCATCGCTCTGGCATTCATGGAATAGGTCCACTTCCCGCCGGCGACCCCTGGCGCAGCCACCAGGCGGTTGCGATTTCAATTCCTCGCGGTACGATTGTTGCGTTTGGCAAGAGCGGAACGATATCGTTCCAATCCAGGCCTCTCAGACACCCGTCAGTGGATGCGACAAATAAACGAAGGCTGCGCACGGGAATCCACCATTTGAAGAAGCTGGTCATAGGCCTGATACGCAGTATTCGCGAGAGCATCCGCGATCTTCTTCCCATCGTTCTCGTCGTTGTCGTTTTTCAATACGGCGTGCTTCGCCAGCCCTTCCCGGACCCGCTCGGGCTTCTTTCCGGAACCTTGCTGGTCGTCCTCGGGTTGACTTTGTTTGTCCAGGGGCTGGAGCTCGGACTGTTTCCCATTGGCGAACAACTGGCCTACGGGTTTGCGCGCAAGGGAAGCCTCTCCTGGCTGTTGATCTTTGCCTTCGTGCTTGGTTTCGGAACCACGGTGGCGGAGCCTGCGCTCATCGCGGTCGCCGGAGAGGCCGCCGGTGTGGCCGCCCGCGGCGGTGTCATCGGCTCCGATGCCGCGGCACAGGCCTCTTACGCACTGGGACTGCGTGCCACGGTAGCGGTTTCCGTAGGCCTGGCCCTGGTGCTCGGCGTGTTCCGGATCGTCAAGGGATGGCCCATCCAGTATCTCATTGCCGGCGGATACCTTGCGGTGGTTCTGCTTACTCCGTTTGCACCGCGCGAGATCGTTGGAATCGCCTACGATTCGGGTGGTGTCACGACTTCTACGGTCACCGTGCCTCTCGTCGCCGCTCTTGGGGTCGGTCTGGCTTCCAGCATCAAGGGTCGCAACCCGATGGTTGATGGTTTCGGACTGATCGCGTTCGCGTCATTGACGCCAATCGTTTTCGTGCTGATGTTCGGGATGATCTACCGATGAATCAGCTGGAACAATACCTCTGGATTTTTCTGTCCACGCTACGGGACGTGATCCCCATTGCCGTTATCCTGTTCGGCGTCCAGCTGTTCGTTTTGAAACGGCCCATTCCCAGGCCGCGCCGCACGCTGCTCGGATTCGCCTACGTGGTTCTTGGGCTCTCGCTTTTCCTGATCGGCCTGCAGGACGCCCTGTTCCCTCTGGGCCGACTCATGGCAACGCAGTTGACCAATCCGCAGTTCCTCGGCATTGCCGCATCTGCCGGGGGCCCACCTGACTGGATGGACTATCGCTGGGTCTATCTTTTTGCCGCCGCCATCGGCTTCGCGACAACCATCGCTGAACCGTCTCTCATCGCCGTGGCAATCAAGGCGCAGACCGTCTCCGGCGGCGCCATCGACGTGTGGGGACTGCGCATCGCCGTGGCCCTGGGCGTGGCGCTCGGCCTCGCCATCGGAACGTTCCGCATCGTCACCGGTACACCACTTGAGTACTATATTATTTCGGGCTACGTGCTCGTGATCGTGCAAACCTTCTTTGCTCCGCGAATGATCACCGCCCTCGCCTACGACTCCGGCGGGGTGACGACCTCGACCGTCACCGTCCCGCTGGTCACGGCGCTGGGTCTGGGTCTCGCCAGTACTGTGCCCGGTCGGTCGCCCTTGATCGACGGATTTGGTCTGATCGCCTTCGCCAGCCTGTTTCCCATGGTAACAGTGATGGGCTATGCTCAACTCATCGTGTACCGGGAGAAACGACGGGCGATTCGGCGCAAGGCGGCAGAAATGGAAAAATCTTCCCATGATTGAATCACCATCGTCCCTGGAGAAATTGTCATGCACTTCAAACTCCTGATCGCACTCGTCGAGGATTCCAAATCGGATGCCGTGATGGACGCCGCCCGGAATGCCGGGGCCACCGGCTGTACCGTGATCAACCAGGCCCGTGGAGAAGGCCTGGAAGAAACAAAAACCTTTCTCGGTCTGACGCTGGAGTCACAACGCGATATGCTTATGTTCCTTGTGGAGGAACACCTTAGCCGGGAGATCCTGGAAACCATTGCCCGAGTCGGCGAGTTCGACGTAAAACCCGGTACCGGTATCGCCTTCCAGATCGACGTGGAGGACGCCGTGGGCGTCGGCCATCAGATACGGGAACTCAGTGGCGTGGTGGAGGACAAGCTATGACCGAGCGCGAAGTCATTCGGGTGCGCGACGTGATGAAGAAGGACTTCGACATGGTCGAAGGGCTGACCACAGTCGCTGATGCCTTGCTCAAAATGAAGCATGTTGAAACCAAGGCCCTGCTGGTAAACAAGCGCCATCCCGACGACGAATACGGAATCGTTTTGTTGGCCGATATCGCCCGCAAGGTCCTCGCCCGTGATCGCGCCCCCGACCGGATCAATATCTACGAGATCATGAGCAAGCCTGTTGTATCCGTCGACCCGGAGATGGATATTCGCTATTGCGCGCGCCTGTTCGACAAATTTGGTCTGTCCCGCGCCCCTGTCGTCGAGCAAAGGAAGGTCGTGGGTATCGTCAGCTACACGGACATGGTCCTGCGCGGAATGTACAGGGAAATCGCGGCCAAGAACTCGGGCTGATTCAGCATCCCCTGTTGCGGCCACGCCCGTAGTACGACGGATTCCGTTCCCGTCCGTCCATACCGCTGTCGCGCCCTGCAAATCAAAGCGTGTGCCAACTTAACCACAGAGTTTATGTCACAAAGTCATTTCATCTGAATTGGCTGGCAGCGGTGCCGTTCCCGGCGTAGGCTTGTTGCATCAGGTAACAAAACCAGACCAGGCAACAAGGAGGCGGCGATGAGACGGCGACTGTACTACCTGCTACCAAGCGTACAACAGGCCAAGTCAACGTTGAACGATCTGTTGTTGGCGCGTGTCGAAGAGCGACATATTCATGTGTTGGCAAAGGATGGGACCAAGCTTGGGGATCTTCCCCCGGCAACCATTGAACAACGAAGCGATCTGATCCACGCCATGGAGATGGGGCTGTTCACCGGAGCCCTGACCGGGCTTGTGGCCGGCGGGTTCGCGTTTTTCTTCCCGCCAGACGGGCTGCAAATCGGAATCACCGGTGTTGCGCTCCTGTTCCTGCTGGGCGCAATTTTCGGTGTATGGGCCTCAGGGCTCGTCGGTAGTGATGTACCCAATACCCGCCTGCAGCGCTTTGAGTCCGCAATCAGGCGCGGCAAGGTACTGATGATGGTGGACGTTCCCAAGGAACGTGTGCCCGAGGTCGAGGCGATTATGAAGAAACGGCATCCGAAGGCTTCGGCGTCGGGGTCCGATCCCATGATCCCCGCCTTTCCCTGATTCACCACCCGTGCACACTCCAAAAAGAAAGCGCCCGCAAGGGCGCTTTCCCTATCTGCATCCGCCGCCAGCTACTCGTCGGTAACGCAGCCTTCGCTGGCATTCTTTACAAAGCGTATGTACTTGAACAGCGTCCCTCGCTTTGCCTTGTACGGCGGCATGGTCCAGGCCGCACGGCGCTCTTCCAGTTCCTGCTCGCTGAGGTCCACATCCAGCGTGTTCTTCACGGCGTCGATGGTGATGCGGTCCCCGTCGCGAATCAGGGCAATGGGCCCACCCTCCTGGGCCTCCGGCACCACGTGACCCATGATGAATCCATGAGATCCGCCGGAAAACCGGCCATCGGTAATCAGTGCAACATCCTTCCCCAGGCCGGCGCCCATGATGGCGGACGTTGGGGTCAACATTTCCGGCATGCCCGGCCCACCCTTCGGGCCCTCGTAGCGAATGATGATGACATCACCCTTCTCGATCTTTCCGTCTTCCAGGCCTTTGAGCATGTCCTCTTCCGAATCGTATACCTTTGCGGGCCCCGAGAAATGTTCCCCCTCCTTGCCCGTAATCTTGGCTACGGCTCCACCAGGCGCCAAACTGCCCTTGAGGATGCGGATGTGGCCGGTCTTCTTGATGGGTTGCTCGAGCGGGAGGATCACATCCTGGCCGTCAGACAGCCCTGGAACATCGGCCAGATTCTCGGCAACGGTCTTGCCGGTCACGGTCAGACAGTCTCCGTTCAGTAGTCCGTTCTCCAGCAGGTACTTCATCACCGCCGGAACACCGCCAACCTTGTGCACGTCCTCCATGACATAGCGTCCGCTGGGCTTCAGATCGGCGATAAACGGAATTCGGTCGCTGACCGCCTGGAAGTCGTCAATGGTCAGCGGAACCTCGACGGCGCGGGCCATGGCGATAAGGTGCAGAACCGCATTCGTGGATCCGCCCAGGGCCATGACGACAACCATGGCGTTTTCGAACGCCTCGCGGGTCATGATGTCCCGCGGTTTGATATCCTGCTCCAGCAGGTAGCGAATCGCCTGCCCTGCGTTTAGACATTCTTCACCCTTGCCCGGATCGACGGCGGGCGTGGACGAGCTGTAAGGCAAGGACATGCCCAGGGCCTCTATGGCCGAGGCCATTGTATTCGCCGTGTACATGCCACCGCAGGCACCGGGTCCGGGACAGGCATGGTGAACGATGTCCTGTCGCGTCTCCTCGCTGATCTTCCCCGCCAGGAACTCGCCATAACTCTGGAAGGCAGACACGATATCGACCGGTGTGCCGTCCGTATGACCGGGCTGTATCGTCCCGCCATAGATCATCAGGGCAGGCCGGTTGAGTCGACCCATGGCGATTAGACAACCGGGCATGTTCTTGTCGCAACCGGGAATGGTAATCACACCGTCGTACCACTGGGCTGCCACCACGGTTTCGATGGAATCGGCAATGAGATCGCGCGACTGCAGCGAATAGCTCATCCCTTCCGTGCCCATGGAAATCCCGTCACTGACGCCGATGGTGTTGAATCGCATGCCAACCAGATCGGCCTCGACTACGCCGTCCTTCGCCCGGGCGGCAAGATCATTGAGATGCATATTGCAGGTATTGCCTTCCCACCAAACGCTGGCGATTCCTACTTCGGCCTTCTTCATGTCGCCATCGTCCAGGCCGGTTCCGTAGAGCATGGCCTGGGAGGCACCCTGGGACTTGGGCTCGGTGATGCGTGAACTAATGCGATTC
>JARRJV010000082.1 GCA_037388825.1 Acidiferrobacteraceae bacterium
CCGAAGTCGAAATCATCGGGAAATTGATGCCCTCGTCGGCCAGGGTGCGGAACATGGTACTGGCAATACCGGCATGGGAGCGCATGCCTACTCCAACCACCGATACCTTCGCGATCTTATCATCTCCACTGGCCTCGCGGGCACCCAGCTCGCGGGCCTTGTTTTCCAGCAGCTCCAGCGCCTTTTTGAACTCGGCACGGTGGACGGTGAAGGTGAAGTCGGTGGTTCCGTCGCCGCCCACGTTCTGAACGATCATATCGACATTGACCCCCGCCTCGCCCACGGGACCCAGGATCTGGTAGGCCACACCGGGCTTGTCCGGCACCCCGCGTATGGTCACCTTTGCCTCGTCGCGATTAAACGCAATTCCGGAAATCAGGGCCTGTTCCATATTGCTTTCCTCGTAGCTGATCAGGGTTCCGGGACCTTCCTCGAACGAGGACCGGACCCGCAAGGGCACCTTGTACTTGCGCGCAAATTCGACCGAGCGGATCTGCAGGACCTTGGCCCCCAGACTGGCCAGCTCCAGCATTTCTTCCGCGGTAATCCGGTCCAGGCGCCGGGCCTCGGGAACGATCCGCGGGTCGGTGGTATACACCCCGTCGACGTCGGTATAGATCTCGCACTCATCTGCTTCCAGGGCCGCGGCCATGGCGACTGCAGTGGTGTCCGATCCGCCCCGTCCCAGGGTGGTGATGTTCCCGTCCTCGTCCACGCCCTGGAAACCGGCGATCACGACCACGCGGCCGTCGGCCAGATCGCGGCGAACACGGGCGCCGTCGATGTCCTGGATGCGGGCACGGCCATGGATATTGTCGGTCCGGATGTGGACCTGGTGACCGGTGTAGGAACGTGCCGGAATGCCGATACGGTCCAGGGCCATGGCCAGGAGGGCAATGGTGGTCTGTTCACCTGTGGCCAACAGCACATCCAGCTCCCTGGCGGACGGGCTGTCCGATACGCTACCCGCCAGCTCGAGCAGACGGTTGGTCTCGCCGCTCATGGCCGACACCACCACCACGACATCGTTGCCGGCCTTGCGGGTCGCGGCCACCTTTTCCGCCACCGCATGAATGCGCTCTGGCGAGCCGACGGAGGTGCCGCCATATTTTTGGACGATCAGTGCCATGGAAACCGTGTTGCGGAATGCAAAGGGCGCAGATTAAACCTGCTTTCAATCAATGAGTAAACCGGACTTTACGCGCTGAGTTGCTGTTTGACCCATGCCGGAACCTGATCCAGGGCCTCCGGCAGGGCTGCTGCATCCTTGCCGCCGGCCTGGGCCATGTCCGGGCGCCCGCCGCCCTTGCCGCCCACCCGGGCCGCGACCTCGCCGATCAGCTTGCCCGCATGGACACGCTTGATCAGATCTTTAGTCACGCCCGACACCAGGCTGACCTTGCCGTCATCCACGGATGCAAGCACGATCACGGCCGAACCCAGCTTGTCCTTGAGCCGATCCAGGGTCTCCCGCAAGCCCTTCGCGTCCACTCCGTCCAGGCGCGCCGCCAGCACCTTGATCCCGTCGATCTCCTGCGCCTGGTCCGCGAGCTCGCTTCCGGCGGCACTGGCCTGACGTGCCTTGATCTGGGCCAGCTCCTTTTCCAGCTGTTTGCTTCTCTCGGCCAGTTGACGCACCTTGTCCACGGCCTGGGTGCGATCGGTCTTGAGTTCACGCGCGATCACATCCAGGGGTTCTTCCAAATTAAGCAGCATCCAGTCCAGGGCCCCTTGCCCGGTCTTGGCCTCGATGCGGCGCACGCCGGCAGCCACCCCGGATTCCGAGGTGACCTTGAACAGGCCGATATCGCCCGTTCGGCTCACATGGGTGCCGCCGCACAACTCGGTCGAGAAGTCCCCCATACGGAGCACCCGCACCTTCTGGTCGTATTTCTCGCCGAACAGGGCCATAGCGCCGCTGGCCATTGCATCATCCAGGGCCATGAGCCGGGTCTCCACATCGTTGTTGGCGCGGATCTCCGCGTTCACCATGTCTTCTATGGACCGCAACTCGTCGTCTGACACGGGCTGCGGATGGGAGAAATCGAAGCGCAGGTAATCCGGATCCACGAGGGACCCTTTCTGGGTCACATGTGTCCCCAGCACGGTGCGCAGGGCCGCATGCAGCAGGTGTGTCGCCGAGTGATTGAGGCGAATCTCCTGGCGCCGTTCCTCATCGATATGGGCCTTCACCGCCGTGCCCACGGAAAACTCGCCGTGCTCCATTCGGCCAATATGCAGGAATGCTCCGGAGGGATGCTTCTTTGTGTCTTCGACCACAAAGCGGCCAAAGGGCGATTCGATCACGCCACGGTCGCCCACCGGATCGCATCGTGATAATCGACCGCAAAACGACTGGCGGCGCGGGCGCGCTCCCGCTGACCTTCCATGGCTTTTTCGAATCCGGCCATGTCCAGCTTGAGTTCCCGCTCCATGGCGATGTCGCGGGTCAGATCGATGGGGAAGCCATACGTGTCATACAGCTTGAAAATGACGTCACCGGGGATCGTATCGCCTTTCAGACCGGCCAGGTCCTGGTCGAGGATACGCAAGCCCTGCTCCAGGGTTTCGGCAAAACGCTCTTCCTCGCGCTCCAGGGCCGCCACGACATTGTCGCGTGCCTGCGCAAGTTCCGGATAGGCCTCGCCCATCTCCGCGATCAATGGATCCACGAGACGGAAGAAAAATGATTCGGTCGCGCCCAGGCGATGGCCGTGACGAATCGCCCGGCGGATGATACGTCGCAGCACATAGCCCCGACCCTCGTTGGACGGCAGCACCCCGTCGGTGATCAGGAAGGCGGCGGCGCGAATATGGTCGGCGACGACGTTCAGGGAATGGCTCTGTTTCTCGGAACAGCCGATGACTTTGATGGCCGCCTGGATCAGGGCGCGAAACAGATCGATATCATAGTTGCTGTGCACACCCTGCATGACCGCGGCGATACGCTCCAGGCCCATGCCCGTGTCCACTGAAGGGTGCGGCAAGGGCGTGAGCGTGCCGGCGGAATCCCGATCGAACTGCATGAAGACAAGATTCCAGATTTCCACGTAGCGATCACCGTCCTCCTCGGGCGAACCGGGTGGACCCCCGGGTACATCCTCGCCGTGGTCAAAGAAGATCTCCGAACACGGACCACATGGACCGGTATCGCCCATGGACCAGAAATTGTCCTTGTCACCCAGGCGCGAGAATCGATTCGGATCCACGCCGACTTCCTTCAACCAGATGTCCGCCGCCTCATCGTCGTCCTGGTACACGGTGACCCACAGGCGTTCGGACGGAAGCTTCAGCTCCTTCGTCAGGAACTCCCAGGCGAAACCGATCGCCTCGCGCTTGAAATAGTCACCGAAACTGAAGTTGCCCAGCATTTCAAAGAACGTATGGTGACGGGAGGTATAGCCAACATTCTCCAGATCATTGTGCTTGCCACCGGCGCGCACACATCGCTGACTGGACGTTGCACGGCTGTAGTCGCGTTTCTCACGTCCGAGAAACACGTCCTTGAACTGCACCATTCCGGCGTTGGTGAAAAGCAGGGTCGGGTCGTTCGCCGGAACCAGCGGACTGCTGGCTACGATCGCGTGATCGTTGCGGGCGAAATACTCCAGGAAACGTTGTCGAAGCTCGTTGCTCTTCATGGTACGCCGTCAGTCAAACTCGTCAGCCTTCAGAACCTTCATCACCTGTTCCGCACTGAAGCCCCGGGATTGCAAAAAACGCGCCCGTCGGGCGCGTTCCTGGTAGCTTTCAGGCGCCATGGCGCCGTATTTTCGCCGGTGCACTTCCCGCAAGACGTCCAGCCATGCCGGATCCCGGGGGTCCAGCCACTGGTCGATCACGGAGCGAGCGATTCCCTTTTCCTGCAACTCATGCTCAATCCGGAGCGGACCGTAGCCGCGTTCGCGCCGGTTCTGCACGAGGCTCTCGACGAATCGCTCATCCGAAACCAGTCCATCGCGCTTCAGGCCGTCCACCGCGCCCGCCGCGATCTCCCGCGGGCAGCCCTTCTGGATCAGCTTCTGTTCCAGTTCGCGTATGCCGTATTCGCGCCGCGCCAGCAGGTCCATGGCCCGTTTGCGGGCGTAAGGTTGCTCCCAATCAGGCTCGCGGGAACCGCGGTTCAGGCTTCCGCCTCCGCCGGCGCTTCATCGGTGTCCACCAGAGCCACATTCGCGTGGGCACCTACGCCGAGTTCCTGTCGGATCCGGGATTCGATCTCGGCCGCCGTTTCCGGATGCTCCTTCAGGTACTGACGGACATTGTCCTTACCCTGGCCAATGCGGTCCTTGTTGTAGCTGTACCAGGCACCGGCCTTGTCGACGATGTTCAGCTTGACCCCGAGATCGATCAGCTCGCCTTCCTTGGATATACCTTCGTTGTACAGGATATCGAATTCCGTCTGCTTGAATGGTGGAGCCACCTTGTTCTTCACCACCTTCACCCGGGTCTCGTTACCCACAACCTCGTCACCCTTCTTGATCGCGCCGATGCGGCGAATGTCCAGCCGTACCGATGAATAGAACTTCAGGGCATTGCCACCGGTGGTGGTTTCGGGGTTGCCGAACATCACGCCGATCTTCATGCGGATCTGGTTGATGAAGATCACCATGGTATTGGAGCGCTTGATGTTACCCGTGAGCTTGCGCAGCGCCTGGGACATGAGGCGTGCCTGCAGCCCGACATGGCTGGCGCCCATCTCGCCCTCGATCTCGGCCTTGGGCGTCAGCGCCGCCACCGAGTCGATGACGACGATATCCACGGCACCAGATCGAACCAGCATGTCTGCGATTTCCAATGCCTGCTCGCCGGTATCAGGTTGCGAAACCAGCAGGTCCTCGACGTTGACCCCAAGCCGCTCCGCGTATTGCGGGTCCAGCGCATGCTCGGCATCGATGAAGGCGGCGGTTCCGCCCATTTTCTGGGCCTCGGCGATTACCTGCAGGGTCAGGGTAGTCTTGCCTGAAGATTCCGGGCCATAGATTTCAATCACCCTGCCCCGGGGCAGGCCACCGACCCCAAGCGCAATATCCAGACCCAGGGAACCGGTCGGAACCACATCCACCGCCTGCGTTTCCTCGTCCCCCAGACGCATTACCGAACCCTTGCCGAACTGCTTTTCGATCTGGCCGAGGGCCGCCTTGAGTGCCTTGCTTTTCTCGCTATCCATCATTTACTCCTGTGGGCTGGTTTGGGCCCTGTCCATGGGCCGGCGAAAACCGAATTCGGTGCGAATTATTTCATACTTGCTGCGGGCCCTGATAGCCCCGCAGATTGCCGAACCGGACGGAATTCGCCGGCGCGGCTTGCCTTTCCTGTGAAATAACAAGGGGATATGAATCCAAAAGAATACCCGCGAACAGGGAAGCGATCAGGCACGCTCCGCCTCGAGAAAATCCAGCATTCCAAGCAGGGCGCGACCAACCGCCTGGCGCCGAATCTCCCGGCGATCGCCGTCGAAGTGCTCCACCACCACCACAGGTTCCCGACCACTGGCCGCCCAGGCAAGCCAGACGGTACCGACAGGCTTTTCCGCGGTTCCACCCCCGGGGCCGGCAATCCCGGTGATCGCCAGAGCCGCCTGTGCGCGGCTGTTCGCCAGGGCGCCCTCAACCATGGCGCGCGCCGTTTGTGCGCTGACAGCACCGTGGCGCGCAAGTACATCGGTGGTCACGCCCAGCATGTCGCGCTTGGCCTGGTTCGTATAGGTGATAAAACCGCGATCGTACCAGTGGGAACTTCCAGGAACCGAGGTAAGCACCTGCCCTACCCAGCCGCCGGTACACGACTCGGCCGTCGCCAGCATCATGCCCCGTTGCTTCAACAGCTCGCCCAGACCTCGGGCCAATCCTTCAAGATCCTGACTTCTACGGTCTTCGTTGCTCATTCTGCCTCCCGGGACAAAAATACACCGTCCCGGGGGGCAGGCAAACCGAACCGCCCCCTACCCTGCGGGAACGGCTCGCCACTCCTGCCACTGGTGCATCATCAGGCCCAGCAGAACCAGCGCCGTCCCGGCCCACACCACTGGCGCAACTGTCTCGTGATTCAGGACGTGACCCAGCCACAGGGCAAACACCGGCGTCAGCAGGGTCACCAGAGCCAGAGTCGCCGCCGGCAGCTTCTTGAGCAGGTACATATAGAGGCTATACCCGACGGCAGTACCGACGACGCCAAGATAGACGATGGACCCGATCGCACGCCCGGGCATTCGCTGTGGAAGGTGACCGTCGACAAGGACCCAGGCCACGATGAACATCAGCGAGGCCAGGGTCAGCCCTCCTGCATTGACCGCCAACGCATGCAGATCTCCGCCCGCTCGCTTGACCCAGACCCCGCTGAGCGAGAACACAGTGACAGCGAACAACATGGCCAGGATTCCGAGGACCGCATGGGGACCAAGGTTCAGCCCCGAACGGAAGACCAGCGCAAGGCCGGCGATGCCGGTGGCGATCCCGGTCACCTTCAGGGTTGTAAGGCCTCGTTCGTCCAGCCACAGGGCCGCAAAGACACTGGTGACGATTGGTGCCGTAGCGAACAGTACCGAGATCAGTCCCGAAGGAATGTATTGCGCCGCCCAGTAGGTGGCAAACAGCGCCCCGAAAATTCCGCTTGCCGATACGAGATAGACCCGACGCGCCTCACGGTGCCAGGGGAACGGAATCCGCAGCGCACGCAACACAACAAACATCAGAACCGCCGCCAGAACCATGCGGCCGGTAACACCGAATGCAAATCCACCACCTTCACTGCTCCACTGGATCGCAAGAGGTGTGGTCGCCCAGATCAGAACAACTCCCAGGTACGCTGCGGATACGGACATGACTGCTTCCCTTCTCTCGTGGTTGAAAAACAAAAAAGGCCACAGGTTGCGCACCTGTGGCCTTTCGGTATTCGGAATATCTACGGATCTACGTTACATCTCTGACATCCGGCAGGACCACGGGCGCGCGCTACGATGCATCCATCGTACCGACGTCGCACAAATAATCAGTTGGTCTTTTCGGGGAAAGAGATTCATACGTGCATCATGCGATGACGGCCGTGGGTCGTCAAGAGTGAATACGTCACGGAACACATTGCTGGCTCAGTGATTGACCAGAGCTCCACTCAAACTCGCCAGCAACAGCAACAAGGAAAAGACGAAGCCGACAACCGGAATCCAGACCGGGTAGGTAACCACGGTGGAGCCGGACTCCTCCCGTCGCTTGATTCGGACCAGTGAAAGGTTCACCAGGGCGAAGACGATTAGCAGAAGAAAACTGGTGGCCCCCGCCAGCAGAGTCAGGGGAAACCACAAAGCGAACACCACGATGCCGACACTGACCAGGACCGTTGCCAGAATCGGTGTGTGGGTCTTGGCGCTGGTATGCCCAAACACCGGGGGCAACCAACCCTGCCGACTCATGCCATACAGGATGCGGGAAACCATGATGATCTGAATCAGTGCACCGTTGACCACCGCTGCAATGCTGATCAGGCTGATGTAGACCGGTGAGGTACCATTCCCCTGCTGGACGACCCGGGCCAGCGGGGCACCCGCCCGAGCCAGCTCGGACGGCGGAACGGCCGACACGGCAACCAGGGCAACGCAGGCGTACAGCAGGGTGGATAGCACGAGAACAGACAGAACACCCCGTGGCAGATTACGGCGGGCATCCTTGACCTCTTCCGCGACATTCACCATGTCCTCGAAACCAAGAAATGCGTAGAACGCCAGAAATGCACCGGTCATGATTCCGGGCCAGACAGAGATGTCGCCCAGGGAAGCGGTCATTTCGTGCAGACGCTGGGGCAGGTGACCGAGACTGCTACCACCGGCCCAAATCACCCAAAGCAATCCCCCAACCTCAACCAGGGTTAACAGGCTCGCCATGAGTACCGACTGCACCACCCCCCAAACGGCGAGCCCCCCGAGAATGAGGACGATGGCGACGACGCCCATCCAGTCTGGCACGGGGGCAAGGACCTGCAAGTAACCAACAAAACCGCGTGCAAGCGCCGCCGAGGAAACAATGCCCGAAAGGGCGATAAAGGCGCCTGCGCCGATCGCCAGGGACCGGCGTCCGAGGCCGTGCTGCACGTACACGGCCTCACCCGCACTCAGTGGAAAGCGCGATGAAAGTTCAGCGTAGGAAAACGCGGTCATGGATGCCACGAGCGCGGCCACCAGAAAGGACAAGGGCGCGAACACGCCGGCCTGGCCGGCCACCTTGCCGACCAGCACGTAGATCCCGGCCCCGAGGGTGTTGCCCAGGCCATAGAAGATGAACAGCGGCAGGGAAATACTACGCTTCAGTCCGGTTTCGTTGTCTTCCATTCACCCATACTCGTGCACAAGGGCGGTACCCAGAAGAGACCTCCCGCCGGGTGCCAGTCGACCGCATTCTAGCGTAAATGCGCGGACCGACGGCGGGAAGAACTGCCCCTGATCCGCATAGGGCGGTGACGCCCCGCGCCAGATTCCGCGGTCCTCCGATGAAGGTCGCAAGGGACGCTTAGCCCCTAAGTTTCTGTAATTCCGATCTTTTTCTCATGGTAATGGTAATTTTCACCCGTGGCACGTTTCTTGGACATCAGAGGGTGAGAATCCGCGGCGCCCGCCTCTCCGCCCGGAAACGGAGGAAACCAACATGAAATGGCTCGCCAGCAAAATCTGGCCGATTTCTGCTTTGGCCTGCACCCTGTTCCTCAGCGGCGCGGGCAGCGCTCCGGCCCTCGCGGAGATGCCTCGGCCGGGCCCGCGTTCCGATTCCATCGGTCAGGACCTGACCCGCACCGGACTCGTGCCCGACACATTCCAGGCGGGTCTCCAGGCCTACAACGAGGGTCACCCGGAACAGGCGGTCCGACTGTGGCGCCCTCTTGCGCAAAGCGGCTATGTGCTGGCGCAATACAATCTTGGCTTGGCCTATGCGCGCGGTACCGGCGTCCCCAAGGATATCGTCGCCGCGGCGCGCTGGTGGGAACAGGCCGCTCGACAGGGCCATATCGACGCCCAATACAACCTTGGTCTTGTATACATCCGCGGCCAGGGTATCGCGCGCAATCCCGGTCTCGCCGCGCACTGGTGGACCCGGGCTGCACTCGCTGGTGATGCCGCCGCGCAATACAATCTCGGCATGATGTACGCCCGGGGCGAAGGCGTGGAATACGACATGAAATCTGCCATCTCATGGTGGCAGC
>JARRJV010000083.1 GCA_037388825.1 Acidiferrobacteraceae bacterium
GCATCCTCGATGATGCCCTGGTCATTGACCCGGATCTGCAGTTTCATGACGTCGCCACAGGCCGGTGCCCCGACCATGCCGGTGCCGACCGAGGCATCGTCCTTGTTCAGGGCCCCCACATTGCGGGGGTTTTCATAATGATCGAGAACCTTGTCGCTGTATGCCATGGGATACTCCTCGGCCGCCCTGGCGGGCGACCCGGTGCGATTGGGGTGTGCCGCTCAGGCGACTTTGCGTTCCTCAGCGGACTCGCGGTGCAGGACCGAGGCGAGGCTGACACCCTGCAGGTAGCGATACAGACGTGTGCTGAAGTCGTCCCAGATCCGGTCGGTCTCGCTGCGTGTGTCCTCACCCCCGCCTGTGTAGGGGCGATAGGCCTGATCGTCCACGGCGGTGATGATTTCCGCGATGGAAATGTCCTCCGCGGGACGGGCCAGGCGATAACCGCCGCCCGGGCCACGGATTCCCGTGACCACGCCGCTACGGCGCAGTTGCGCAAACAGCTGTTCCAGATAGGAAAGGGAGATTCCCTGATCCGAAGACAGGTCCGCCAGCGTCTTGGTGCCACGGTTTTCGCGCAGCCCCAGCCGGACCATTGCCGAAACGGCAAACCGGGCTTTCCTGGAGATTTTCATGGCTTCACCTCCTAAACGTCTCTCGATCCTGTCCGTGGCTACGGAACCGTCGAAAAGTTGACTGGATCAGTCAAATTATAAAAGTTTACTGTTATAGTCAAGTATTTCCGGGTATCCCAAAAGAGGGGGTGCTGCGTTATACGGCGAAAAACAGGTTTTTCCCGTGCCGCCGATCCAGGCGGACCGGACCCGCGTTACCGGCCGGCGACTGACAGTGTGGCTCGCGGCGCGTACGCGAAAGCCCTTGAAGAGTCATGGCAAATGGATCAACGTAGTTCGGACGACAGAATAAGGTTCGCTTGCCGTGCCCTGTTGGGTTCGGAGCAGGAATGGGTTGTTCGCGATCGCACAGGTATGCTGGACGGCCGTTGAACCCGGACCCGGAATTTCAGGTCACACTGATATGCTGAAAGACACTCCCGTCGCAATTCATCTGCGGGACTATCGCCCGCCGGATTTTCTGATCGATACCGTCGAGCTTGATTTTGATCTCGGGCCCGACGCGACCACCGTGCATTCGCGGCTCGCGATTCGGCGCAACCCCGCCGGGCGTCCCGGTGCCCCGCTGGTGCTGAACGGCGAAGAACTCGAGCTCCTTTCACTCGCAATCAATGGCGCTGTCCTCGGAGCGGAGCGCTATCGCGTGGATGACAACGGGCTGCAGCTTGGCGAGGTGCCGGACCGGTTCACCCTGGAGGTCGCGACCCGGATTCATCCGGCCATGAACACAGCGCTGGAGGGCCTGTACGTGTCGAACGACATGTTCTGCACGCAATGCGAGGCCGAAGGATTCCGGAGGATCACCTACTATCTGGATCGCTCGGATGTAATGGCGCGTTTCCGTACGCGTATCGTTGCCGATGCCGGAGCATGTCCGGTGATGCTGTCCAATGGCAACCTGGTGGAACAGGGTGTACTTGACGATGGCCGTCACTGGGTCGTCTGGGATGATCCGTTTCCCAAGCCGAGCTATCTGTTTGCCCTGGTGGCGGGGCGGCTGGACGTTCGCGAGGACGAATACACAACCGGCTCCGGTCGCCGCGTGGCCCTTCGTGTGTATGTGCGACCGGGTGATCTGGACAAGACCGCCCATGCCATGGACTCCCTCAAGAAGGCCATGGCCTGGGACGAAGCGACCTTTGGTCTGGAATACGATCTCGACATCTACATGATTGTTGCCGTGAGCGACTTCAATATGGGTGCCATGGAGAACAAGGGTCTGAATGTATTCAATACTGCCTTCGTTCTTGCGCGACCCGACACGGCCACCGACAGCGACTACGCGAACATCGAAGGCGTGATCGGGCACGAATATTTTCACAACTGGTCGGGAAACCGCGTGACCTGCCGCGACTGGTTCCAGCTAAGCCTGAAGGAAGGTCTGACCGTATTTCGCGACCAGGAATTCAGTGCCGACATGGGGTCGCGGGCGGTCAAGCGCATCGACGATGTGCGCATGTTGCGCGCGCGCCAGTTTCCGGAAGACGCGGGGCCCATGGCACACCCGGTGCGGCCTGAATCGTACGTGGAGGTGAACAACTTCTACACCGCTACGGTGTACGAGAAGGGTGCCGAGCTCGTACGCATGATCCAGACCCTGGTGGGCCGCGAGGGCTTTCGCCGAGGCATGGATCTTTATTTCGAGCGCCACGATGGCCAGGCGGTGACCACCGACGACTTCGTGCAGGCCATGGCCGATGCCAACGATATGGACCTGGAGCAGTTCCGCCGCTGGTACCGCCAGGCCGGTACCCCGGTGCTCACGGCGCGCGGGATCTACGACGCGGACGGGCAGACGTATCGGCTGGAGCTGGCACAACACACCGCGCCGACGCCCGGGCAGCCGGACAAGGAGCCATTGCATATTCCGGTATGCCTGGGTCTGCTCAATAGCGACGGCAGCGATTTGCCGCTGGTCCTGGCTGATGGCACGGAGGTGGCACCGGGGCAGCCTCTGCATCTGCGTGAGGAATCGGCATCGTTTACCTTTGTGAACATAGCGCGCCCGCCCACGTTGTCGCTGTCGCGGGGGTTTTCGGCGCCGGTGCGGCTGGAGACCGATCTTGATGACGAAGCTCTGGCGTTCCTGTTTGCTCATGATACGGATGCGTTCAATCGCTGGGATGCGGGACAGGAACTCGCAACCCGCGTCATGCAGCGCATGGTCACGGAAATCCAGGCCGATCAGACCCCGGCGGTGGATCGGCTCTACATCGACGCCCTTGAAACCATGCTCGCGCGCACGGATCTCGATCCGGCCCTGGTGGCCGAGGCACTGGTGCCAGCGGGAGAAGGAGTTCTGACCGAGCTTTCCGATTGCGCCGATCCCGATGCGATCCACGAGGCCCGAACTGGTCTGCGGCGCACCGTTGCCCAGGCCCTGCGGGACCGGCTGATCGAGGTGTACGAAATGAACCACGACGGCGGGCCCTACCGTCTGGCGCCCGATGCCATGGCGCGCAGACGCCTCAAGAATTGCGTGCTGGGGATCCTGGCGGAGAACAGTGACCCGGTTACAATCGATCTGATTTCAAAACAGTATCGCACTGCGGACAACATGACCGATCGCATCGGCGCTCTGCTGCCATTGATGGAAATTGATTGCCCGGAGCGTGCCGAGAGCCTGGAGGATTTCTATCAGCGTGGGCGCGAAGATGCCCTGGTACTCGACAAATGGTTTGCCATACAGGCCGGGTGTTCACGTCCGGACACCCTGGCTCGTGTACGGGAACTTTTGTTGCATCCCTCGTTCGAAATTCGCAACCCCAACAAGGTGCGGGCATTGATCGGCACCTTCGCCCACCGGAACCTGGTGCGTTTCCACGGCGTTGACGGAGCCGGATACCGTTTTGTAGCAGACCAGGTATTGCAGCTGGATTCCCTGAATCCCCAGGTTGCGGCGAGGCTGGTGGGCGCGTTCAATCGTTGGCGCAAGTACGACAACACCCGCCAAGGCCTGATACGGGAAGAGTTGGAGCGCATTCTCGAAACCGATGGCCTTTCGCGGGCCGTATATGAGATTGTTTCCCTCGCTCTTCAAGACTAGTGACGGAAGGCATACGGTAAGCTGAGAAATCGCGGTAAGATAGAAAAATGCTCGAATCATCCCTGAAGATCGGTTCAGTTGCCGGCATCCGCATTGGCATCCACTATACGTGGCTGATCGTATTCGTGCTGATCAGCTGGACGCTCAATACTTACTTTGCCGCCAGCCATCCCGATTGGTCCTCGACGACAACATTGGCGGCTTCTGTCATTTCGGCACTGCTTTTCTTTGGCAGTATCATCCTGCACGAACTCGGGCACAGTATCGTTGCCATTCGCCGCGGTATCAGCGTTCGTTCGATTACCTTGTTCATCTTTGGTGGCGTCGCGCAATCGGAGCGTGATTCCGACAGCGCGCTGACGGAATTTCTTGTGGCCATTGCCGGGCCAGTGGTCAGCCTGCTCCTCGCCGGTTTCTTCGATGTGATGCGCATTGTGTTGTCGCCGATCAGTGATGTGGCAATGGAGGCATGCAGATGGCTTTCAATCATCAATTTCGCCGTCGCACTGTTCAACATGGTCCCCGGGTTCCCTCTCGACGGCGGTCGTGTGTTTCGTTCGCTCGTGTGGGGCGCAACGGGAAATGCGGTCAAGGGCATGAACTGGGCCGTGACAGCGGGCAAGATTGTGGCCTACGGCCTCATGGGCCTTGGGATTTATGCGAGCCTGAGCATTGGCTCCATTTTTGCCGGCGTCTGGTACTTCGCAATTGGCTGGTTCCTTCTGGTTTCGGCCCAGGCCAGTGGTCGTGCCTTTGTCGTGGATCGCGTGACCCACGGCCTCACGGTGCGTGACCTGATGGTTCGCGAGGTGCCGACGGTTACCGCCGTCACGTCCATCGCCGATTGGATTAATGAAGACGTACTGACCGAGGGAACGCGGGCCGACATCGTCCTGGACAATGGCAGGGCTGTCGGACTGGTCTCAGTGACCGACAGCAAAAAGGTCCCGCGGGAACGTTGGGCCACTACACCGGTGCGGGACATCATGACGCCGATGTCGGGTCTCAAGACCCTGGCGCCCGACATGGCAGCCGCCGCTGCCCTGGAGCAGATGGCGGGTCTCTCCCTGAACGAAATGCCGGTGCTGGAGGGGGCGGAAGTCGTCGGCTGGGTGGATCGCGAGCATCTGGCGAAACTCCTGCGCCTGCGTATGGAAACCGCAGACTGAGCCCGGCGACGCCCGGGAAAGAACCGCATCATGCCTGTCCAGCCGCTTAAACCGGAACAGCTCTATACCGTCTGCGATCCCGCAGGGCTCCGTTTTGCATCCACGACTGAATTGCGGGATCTCGAGGAAGTTGTCGGTCAACAACGCGCGGTCGAGGCAATCGCCTTCGGTGTGGGCATACAGCGGCCCGGCTACAATCTGTACGCACTCGGTCCCACGGGAAGTGGCAAGCGTTCCGTGGTGCAACGGTTTGTGGAGAGCAAGGCAGCTACCGAGACCGTTCCCCAGGACTGGTGCTACGTAAACAACTTCGCAGATCCGCACAAACCCAATGCGATCGGCCTGCCCGCGGGTACGGCCGCCAGCCTGCGGAAGGAAATGCTTCAGCTGGTTGAAGAGTTGCGGCGCGCGGTACCGGAGGCACTGGAAAGCGATGCCTATCGCGCCCGCCTGCAGGAGATCGAGGATGCCCTGAAAGAGAAACAGGAAGAGTTGTTTGAGACCTTGCAGAAGGAGGCGCACGCACACGATATCACGATGTTGCGCACGCCGACCGGTTTTGCCTTTGCGCCTATGCGCAAAGGGGAGGTAATCAAGCCCGACGAATACGAGAAGCTTTCGGCCAGCGACAAGCAAGCCATCGAACAGACGGTAGCCCGCTTGCAGGAGGATCTGGAACGATTGATCCAGCAGGTTCCGCGCTGGCGTCGCGAGAGCCAGGCGGAAGTGCATCAACTCAACCGGGACGTTGTCATGAGTGCCGTCGGCCAGCTGATCGACGAGTTGCGGCGCCAGTTCTCCCTGCTCCCGGAAGTACTGACCTATCTCGACGCGGTCCAGCAGGATGTGATTGACCATGCCGACCAGTTTCGCCGCACGGATGAGATGGAGAATCCTCTTGCGGGTTTGATGATGGCCGAGCAGGAGCACCGTGAGACGTTCGTCAATCGATATGCCGTCAATATTCTGGTCGACAACAGCGGGACCACCGGGGCACCGGTCGTCTACGTGGACAATCCCACCTATCCGATTCTGGTGGGCCGCGTCGAGCACCGTGCCCAGCTCGGTGCGCTAATTACCGATTTCACCATGATCAAGCCCGGCGCACTGCATCAGGCCAATGGCGGATACCTGATTCTGGATGCGCGCAAGGTGCTGTTGCAGCCCTACGCCTGGGATGGTCTGAAGCGGGTGCTGCAGTCGGGCAAGATGCGCATTGAATCGCTGGGTCAGGTATTCAGCCTGGTCAGTACGGTCTCGCTGGAGCCCGAAGACGTTCCGGTGGCGGTGAAGATCGTTCTGCTCGGCGATCGCAGTCTCTACTACCTGCTGAGCGAACTCGATCCCGATTTTGCGGAACTGTTCAAGGTGGCCGTGGATTTCGATGACATCATGTCCCGCACTCCGGAAGATCTTGACCAGTACGCACGTCTGATCGCAACCCTCTGTCGACGGGAGGAGTTGCATCCAATGGACCCGTCCGCGGTCGCGCGAGTTATCGAACACAGTTCGCGGCTGGTCGAGGATACGGAAAAGCTTTCGACCCGCTTTGGCCGAATTGCGGATCTTCTGCGTGAAGCGGACTATTGGGCCGCTACGGCGGGCAGTGAAGTGGTCGCGGCCGGACACGTGCAGCAGGCAATCGATACCCGCGAGCAGCGCCAGTCCCGCATTCGCGAACGTTGGCAGGAAGAGACACAGCGTGGCGTATTGTTGATTGACACCGCGGGCGAAGGCGTGGGCCAGGTCAACGGTTTGTCCGTGGCGGTGCTGGGCGAATATGCCTTCGGCCACCCCAGCCGGATCACGGCCAGCGCCCGTGTCGGCAAGGGAGAGGTGGTGGACATTGAGCGCGAGATCGAGCTCGGTGGACCGATTCATTCCAAGGGAATCCTGATCCTGTCCGGATTCCTGTCCGGGCGCTACTGCCCGGAACAACCGTTGTCGGTTTCCGCCAGCCTGGTCCTGGAGCAGACCTACGGCGGAGTCGAGGGAGACAGCGCGTCCGCGGCGGAACTGTTTGCCCTGTTGTCGGCCCTGGCCAGCGCTCCGGTTCGTCAGGCCATCGCCGTGACCGGCTCGATCAATCAGCATGGCCAGATCCAGGCCATCGGCGGGGTGAATGAAAAGATCGAGGGTTTCTATGATGTGTGTGCGGCGCGCGATCTCAGTGGCGACCAGGGCGTGATCATTCCTCATGCGAATATCGAGCATCTGATGTTGCGGAAGGATATCGTCGACGCCGTATCGGCAGGCCGCTTCAATATATGGGCAATCAAGACCGTGGACGAGGGCATGGAATTGTTGACCGGGATCGAGGCCGGTGCGCGCAACGAGCAGGGCGAGTATCCGGCCGACAGTATCAATCGCCGCGTCGAGGATAAACTCCGTGTCATGGCCGAACAGGCACGCCGGCATGAAGAGGAATCCGATGACTGAGCCGGCGAAGGTGGTTCGACGCCGTATCCTGGTGGCGCTGGACGCTACCGGGCACAGCCTTGCCGCACTGGATGCCGCCGCGGAACTGGCGACGCTGCTCGATGCCGACCTGTCCAGCATTTTCGTTGAGGATGCTGACCTGCTGCGACTTGCCGGACTGCCGTTTGCGCGGGAGGCGGGGCCAGGCCTCCCGTCCCGGCGGGTTCCGGGTATCGCGTCGATGGAGCGGACCCTGCAGCGCCTTGCAGGTCAGGCGCGCGCGGCCGCGCAGAATATTCCCGCTCGCCATCAGGTCAGCTGCAGCTTTGCGGTTGCCCGGGGCCGGGTATTGACGGAGGTGCTGGCAGCTGCCAAGGGAGCCGATATCGTCGCTGTCGGTGTCCGCGGCCGGGTGACCGTCAGGTATGGCGAGACTCTGGACACCCCTGTAGTCGTTCTGTATGAGGGCGTACCCGGTTCGGAGAGGGCGCTGCGGGCCGCCGCGGAACTGGCCCAGCGGCGCGATGGAAGACTGCTCGTGCTTGTCTTTGGCCCGGCCGAGGTGCTGGGGGAGCTGAAGAAACAGGCCAAGGCCGGTCTGGACCCCGGGCTGGAAGCGACATTCCGCCGGTTTCCGGAAGAGCAAAGTCGTGAACTGGTTTCTTTTCTTTCGCGGGAAGGGTGCGGCGTGCTGCTACTGGCGCACGACAGCCCGCTGCTCGCTCGTGATGGGGCAACATTTGCGCAGTTGCGCTGTCCGGTTCTGGCGATACGCTGACCGGAAATCCTCGGCTGCAATGCCTGATCGGCGGGGTGGATCCGGTTTCTATTCAGGGCTTGGTGAAGGTCCACCGGCCAAGCGGGCAAAGTCACCTTCGAATACCGCTTCGGCCAGTGCTTGGTCGTTTTCCTGCCGGGGATGGAAGCCTGGCCGGCAATAGCGGGCAATTCCGGAAACCGTTCCTGCGATCATCCGGTCGCGTCGAATCAGATGGAGCCAGGCGTCCCGAACGGTGCGCCAGCGAAAAAGCTGGTGATCCTGGGCCAACAGGAAAACGGAGCCAATGGTGAAGGTCAGGTACATGGCGGGTGCAACAAACAGCATGGCAAGTGAGCGAAGGGCCCATCCGATTCCTATGGCACGCAACACGTCGAAGCTGACTGACTTGTGTTCAATCTCCTCCGCGAAGTGATACTCAAATAGCAGCCGCATGTAGGGATCGGAGTTGTGCAACAATTTCCTGGAGAGAAACAGCCTTGCAAGTAGCGCATTGATATGTTCGATCGCAGCCACGATGGCAACATGGATACGTAGCGGAAGGACCGGTTCGATCACGCGATACAGGACGATGCTTGTGATTCTGACGAAACCATTTGTTCTGAATCCCTGGTGGGTCAGATTGTTCCAGTACCGGCGATGTGCCATACCGTGTTCACCTTCCTGCCGGAAAAATGCGAGCAAATCCTTTTTTAGTCCCGGATCGTCGATTCGACCCAGAATTTTTCGTAGTGTGCGGATATAGTAAAGCTCGTTGTCCGGTACGAGCAGGGTGTAGGTATTCAGGATCGCCGTCAGAAACGGACTCCCGTTTGCCCAATAGCGAGGGATGTCGTCGGGGAATGCGACGCGGAACCGCCGGGGCGTAATGGTATGGACACCGGATTCCATTCGCCCATTGTATCAGTTATTGGGGTATGATCTTCGGTACACGGAGGGACAAGGAGGTACTGGAGTCGATCCGAACTGTTGCTGAAGGCCAGCGAGGCCAGGAACGAAGAGTGTCATCTTGGACAATCGAGTCAAACGCGACGTCGTAGTAACGGGGATCGGAATCCTGTCGCCCCTGGGTGCAGACTCCAGGAGTACCTGGAAGAAGATCCTGGACGGTACGTGTGGAATTCGAGTTCTCGAATCACCAGTGGGGTTCGGGCAATACCTGATCCGGCAGGGTGGCCGGGTCGTATCGCATTCCCTTCCCGCGTTCCTGGATGCCCGCGAGGCGAATCGCCTGCCTCCGTACATGCGCTTTGGGCTGGTCGCTGCGGATGAAGCGTTTCGCGACGCCGGTCTTTCCGACGGGAACGCGACCCTTGAGCGCATGGGCGTAGTGGCCGGCTCGGTTTGCGGGGGCGCCGAAGTGATCCACGACAGTATCGACGCCATACTCAGGCGGGGGCCCCGGGCCGTTTCTCCAAGGTTCGTCATGTATGCGCCGATCAACATGTTGGCGGGCGAGCTGTCGGTACGCCTTGGACTCAAGGGTCCACAACTCGCCTTGTCGACCCACGGCACGACGGGTATCAATGCGATCGGCCGGGCCCAGCGCATCATTCAGTATGGGGATGCCGACATCATGCTCGCCGGTGCGTCCGATGCGCCCCTGAGCGACATCATCGCAGCGGCATTTGCGGCGGATGGTTCTCTGAGCCCCGGTACCGGGGGCACCAAACCTTGCCTGCAACCGTTCGGCTCGTCGCGGGATGGAACCGTGCTTTCCGAGGGAGCTGCCATGCTCGTCCTGGAGGAGCGCGCCCACGCCGAACGACGGGGGGCCCATATCTATGCCCAACTTGCTGGCTACGCCAGTACGTGCGACGCCCACGACCGCGCGGATCCAAGCCCTCATGGCGAGGGCCTCGCCCGTGCCATGCGCCTCGCGATCCAGGATGCGGGGATGCACGAAGGGGCCGTGCACTACGTCAGTGCATATGGCGAATCCAGCCCGCAGGGGGACCGCGCGGAGTGTGACGCAATTGAGCGTGTAGTCCGCTCTTCTCCGCGGCCGCCCATGGTCAGTGCACCCAAGTCTCAACTGGGGCACCTCATGGGTGCAGCCGGCGCGATCGAAGCGGCTCTCACGGTCCTGGCGGTTCGGGATCAACAGGTTCCACCGACCCTTGGGGTGAGGCAGAAGGGAGCAGGTTGTATCGTGGATATTTCACCGCAGCCTCGTTCAGGCGCGATCGATTTCGCGCTCTCGAACAGTTACGGCTACGGTGGCAACAATGCGGTCCTGGCATGGAAGAGGGCTCTAATACCCGATCCCGCTGCAATTGGTAGTTGACAACCAAAAAATTAGTCCTTTCAATGGAGGGCCGGCGTCATCAAAGACAAGGGAAACGGGCCAGGGAAAAGGCATAGAAACGGACAGGGGACTCCGGACATGGAACAAGAAACGGGGGGTGCTTCGACAACGAACTGATGGGAGATTGCACCCGATGAAGCCACAAATGTCAGTACAGCCGGTATTCCCGGCAAGCCAACCTCTTCGCGAAATCGTCAAATCCTATACCGAGGGCTCAATGTACGGCGACGCCGATCTTGGTGCGCTGTTCTTCTCGATGAATCCGAGCCCTCTGCCGAGCTACACACCCGGGCTGCTGGAATCGATCCGGCAGGCAGCGGACGATGCGCGGACCCTCATCAACGACGATATAGCGCGGGATGGATACAGCCTGTGGAAATACATTGTTGTCACCTCGGCCTATTCGAAGATTTTCAGCCTCGGCGGTGACCTGGGTCTCTTCATCGACCTGATCCGCAAGCGTGATCGGGAAGGACTCTTCGAGTATGGAAAAAGTTGTGTCGACCTGACTTACCATTGGTCGCGGTCCCTGGACTTGCCGATTACCGGTATCAGCCTGATTGAGGGAACCGCGCAGGGCGGCGGCCTGGAAATGGCGCTGGCATCCAATCTGATCGTCGCCGAGCGCGGCGCGACCATGGGCTTCCCGGAGGTCAGCTTCGGCCTGTTTGCGGGCATGGGTGCAATGCACTTCATGAGCCAACGCATCACTCCCGGAGAAGCCCAGCAGATCTTCCTGTCAGGCAAGGTCTACAGCGCGGAAGAGTTTCACGAGCGGGGTCTGATCGACGTTCTGGTCGAAACGGGGGAAGGCCAACAGGCCGTACTCGATATCATCCGTGACACCGACCGTCGCCGGCACGCACGCGAGGCGATCCGCCGCATCCGTACGCAGCAAACACCGGTAGTGTACGAGCACTTGATTGATACGGTCTCCTACTGGGCGGACGCCGCGCTGACACTGTCCGAGCGTGAGTTGAGCCTTATGGAACGAATCGTCAAGACGCAACGTCGGAAGCTTGCGAATCGGGTGCCGGCAGCCGCGGACGCGTGACCCTGGCCTACTGGCCGACGACCTTGGTGTACGAGGTCAGGGCTGCGCTGGACCGTTCAAAGAGTTGGCGCAGCTGGCGTAGTGCCTGTCCGCCTTCGTCGGATGCAAGGAAGCGCGGTGAGGCGGTTTCCAGGCGTCGGCATGCCTCGGACAGGGCGCTCGCCGCGATGGTGCCCGAAGCGCCAACCAGTGCATGCGCGCGGTCGCGAAAGACATCGAACTTCCCGTCATCGCGCAGGCTTTCGAGCTCCTGTATGCGTTGGGTCGTGTCGTCGATGAAATGGTGGATCTGTTTCTGGATCACCTTTGGATCTATTGGAAGTTCCATGAGGTATTCGTAGTCGATCAAGGGTGTCTGGTCGGGAGCTTTCCGTGTCTGGCGGCGTTCGATCCGTAGGCCCTTGGCAGCGCGTTCGACGACGGTGTCTATAGCCTGGACCAATTCATGGGGACGAATGGGCTTGGACAGGAGCAGATCGATATCGGCATCCCGGCACATCTGCTTCGCCTGGGCGGTGATGTCCGCTGTCAGCACGATGAATGGCATCGGTGCGCCCAGCGGGTCCATGGCGCGATAGGCCTTCACGATTTCCAGCCCGGATCGACCCGGCATGTGCAGGTCGACGATAGCCAGATCGAAGTCCCGGTCCGAGAGGGCGTCAATGGCCTCGTCACCATTGCCACAAACATACGGCCGATGGCCTGCGCGTTGCAGAATTTCCTGCAGCAGACTCTGGTTCACGGCCGTATCGTCGGCAACAAGGACGGAAAGACTGCCTCTTGTCCAAAGGAAGGGTCAGTGTGCTGGACAGACCTGCCTTGAGCAGGGTGGGAGTGGGTGGAATGGTTCGCCGCCGAATCATCACCACCGACTGGCGCGAAGGGGTATCGAGACGACCCACTGCATATGCGAAGTCCCGTGCATCGGTCACGGAGCGTTCATCGACGATAACGGTTGTGTACTCTCCGTCGGCGATCACACCCGACAGCATGTCGACAGTCAGGAGGTCGTCCCGAGTGCGCAACGCCAGGCCCCAGCCGCTCAGCCATTCCTGTAGTTGGGTTACCAATGCCTGATCACGAGACACGACCAGGGCGCGGCCGCGGAGCAGCTCGTTGGTCTCCGCGATTTCCTGTCGACGGAAGGGAAGGCTGAAACTGAATGTCGTTCCCACCCCGGGTTCGCTGGACAAAGACAGTTCTCCACCCATGGCTTCGATGATTTCCTTGGAGATGGCCAGCCCCAATCCGGTTCCGCCGTACTTGCGTGTAATCTTGTTGTCGGCCTGTTCGAATCGTTCGAACACATGTGCCTGTGCTTCCTTTGGAATCCCGGCCCCGGTATCGGCTATGGAGAAGGCAATTGTCGTCTCTTTTTCGTCACCCACGGGGCTGACGCGAATCTCGATGTGGCCCTTGTCGGTGAACTTTATTGCATTGCCGACCAGGTTGATCAGGATCTGCCGCAGGCGCAGTTCGTCACCATGCAGAAGATAGGGCGTGCGAGGATCGATATGAATCAAAAAGCGAAGACCTTTCTTTGTCGCCTGGAGCGCCAGCAGCGAGCCCGTATTGTTGATGAGGGCGTGCAGGTCGAAATCGACAGGGTCCAGCGCCAGCTTGCCGGCCTCGATTTTAGTGATGTCCAGAATGTCGTCGATCAACCGCGCGAGATTTTGTGCTGCACTTGAAACTGTCTTTCCAAAGTGCAGCTGCTTGTTGTTGAGGGGCGTGTCCAGAAGCAGGTGAACCATTCCGATGATCGCTTGCAACGGCGTGCGCAGTTCGTGACTCATGCTTGCCAGAAAATTGCTCTTGGCGCGATTGGCTGATTCCGCAGCTTCCAGGGCGTTTGTCAGTCGATTCAGCAAGTTCAGGATGTACAGGGGAAATGCCGCGAGGCCTATGAGCAGCCCGAAACTCAGAATCGGGAACCGCGACCAGAACGGGCTGGTAACCATGACAACGGCGAAACCGGCCATGGAGAGGAACATCGACGCGATCAGATAGCGTGGGCCGAAGCGGATGCCGTTCGCACTGGTTACCCAGAAATAAATGATTACAAGCGGACTGGCCAGCTGACCCCACAAGTACAGGCCGACGGTCGTGATCGAAATGTCCGAGACCATGGCAACCACCCGGCGCACGGGTGAGATCCTCGGATCGATGCCAATCCAGGCGAGGATGGCGATAGAGAACAGGAAGAAGCCGCCGGCGGCCCACAGCCAGGTCCAGTCCGTGTGCCCGACGGTGTGCGTATAGATAGCCGGATATCCCACGACCAACAACATTACCAGGACACGCACGAGCGCCTGACCGACCTCTGTGTCGGGGCGATTGCGGTATCGGGCCAGGATGCGAGTCATCCACGGCTTTTCGCGTGCAGTCTTGAGTGCGTTCGGCTTGCCGTCAGTCATTCCGATCCCCATGCCCCGGGTATTTTTGTCGTTCGCCCCGGTACGGACCACTAAGTGTAGTCGATCTTTTCCGCTTCGGAAGCGCGACATCCCTTCCCGCTACCTTATATATCATATATTTATACAAGTTCGGATCGATGCGGTCGGTATTTTGGTGCGGACAGTGGCGGGGGAACGAATTCGGCCCGACGGGGTGACATCGGGGGAAAGCAGCAAGAATGCCCGGACTAGGGTTCCCGCTTGGTCGCTGCGTCGCTCCGTTGGGTGGCCCGATATGGATTGATATCGTCCTTGAGGTCTTCGTAAATCGTCTTGACCCGATCGATCTGCGCCAGAAAGGCGTCGACGCAGTCCGGGTCAAAATGGCTTTCCCGCGCCCCGTCGAGGTAGTCCAGCGCTTGTGGAATCGCCCAGGCAGGCTTATATGGGCGCTCGGAGGTCAGGGCATCAAATACGTCCGCTACCGCCACAATCCGCGCGGCAAGAGGAATGTCCTCGCCCCGGATGCCGCGCGGGTAGCCCCCGCCATCGAATTTCTCATGGTGACCGAGGGCGATTACGGCGCCAAGCTGAAGGTACTGCGACGGGCTTTCCTTTAGGATTTCAAAGCCTATGAGGGTGTGGCGCTTCATGAACTCCGATTCATCAGGGGTATGGGAGCCGGGCTTGAGCAGGATGTTATCGGGAATTCCGATTTTTCCAATGTCATGCATGGGAGCGGCCCACTCGATGACCCGACAATGGTCTTCCGCCAGGCCCAGGGCCTCCGCAATCAGGCGGGAATACCGGGCCATGCGCAATACGTGGTTTCCTGTCTCCTCGTCCCGGTATTCGCCTGCCTTCGCCAGCCGCAAGAGGGTCTCTTCTTCGCGCTGCCGGATCTCACGGGTCGCATTCAAAACCTGGCGCTCAAGCCATTTTGCCCGGTCCTTGGTCGCCAGTTGCTGACGCCGTAACGCGAGCAGGTTTGCACAACGGGCCCGACACTCGTACTGGTCGACCGGTTTTGTCAGAAAATCGGATGCTCCGGCATCAAGCGCTTCGTAGCGGACGTGTCGGTCTTCCAGGCTGGTGACCATTACCACCGGAATGTCCGCATTGCGGGGACTGGATCGCAGGGAGCGAAGGAACTCGATGCCGTTGATGTTCGGCATGTTGTAGTCAGTCAAAACCAGGTCTACGGGATGTTCCTGGGTCCACGCCAGGGCTTCGGCCGGATCTCCAAACGACTCTACCGACATGTCCTCGCCTATGCTGCGAATCAACTCGGCGAGGATTTCGCGACTGGTCGTGTGGTCGTCGACAACTACAACGGTGGCCATGGGTCCGCAGCTCCTGTAATCCGCGAGCTCTGGGGTGCTCTGATGCCGGGTATCGCCCTGCCGAAGTAGGGACATGAAGACGTGACTTAATGAAGAGTGTAAACAGTTTTCACCAAGACGTGAATTGGATGGGTCGGGGAGGGTCGACCAACGTAGTCAGGGAGCCGACCAGAGTGAGTGCTGTGGGGGTCGGCTGGCCCGCTGCGCGGTCTACGGCCTGAAACAAAAGGGCCGCCCCGCTTGCGGCGGGACAGCCCCGGTTGAGCCTGGTTTGCCTGCCGGAGTTAACTATTTGGCCGGTGTAGCGGCCGGGCAGGAGGAAAAGTCGGCATCGACCTTGCCGGTCAGCCTCAGGAAGCTCTTGAACGGACCCATATTGCCCATGGCCTCGCCCATGGGGCCTCTGAACTTCAGGCGGAAGGTCGTCATTGCCCACATCGGGCCAAGATCACCGGCGCCCATTTTTTTCCAGTTCTTGGTGCTGGCGTGCATGATGTAGTCGTAGCTTGTGTTCGGCTCTTCCGACTGGGCCAGGCCCCCGTAGGTGCACTTGGCGATGCCGTCCTGGTCCTGAATGCGCATTTCCACGCGCGGGGCATTGGGGCAGTCGTTGGTGTAAATCTGCATGATCTTGTAGCCGCGCTTGTTATTGTTATCGACCCAGCCGGATTTCTTCAGCTTCTTGGTCAATACCGGATCCGCATTCCACGCCTTGCACATTGCAGTACCCCATTCGCCCGACATGAATACGGGTGCCGCGGTCGCGGCCGAGGCGTAGCCCAGCGTGGTGGCAGCGGCGAGAGTTGCGATGATGGTGGACAATTTCATGGTGTTCCCCTCTGTGTGTGGTTCAGGTTCCGCGTACGGAAGTCTTCTTAATAGTTGTGTGCGAAGTCGATGTTCGACCGGCAGGACCGGCCTGGATTGCGAAGATCGAAGTCGCGAGGCAGCTTATCGGAAAAATTTGGGGTGAACAACGAAGGCGGATACTGGGGAATTGGGTAAAAGAAGTTCTGCCAAAGCGCGCCTGAAATGCCGACCGCCCGCAATGACAAAATGCAATTCGCTTCGTCGTTGGCCACGCGGTTCCCTTGCTCAAATGGGCTTTGGTCCTGAAGCCTTTGGCGGGTTCGGTAATCTGCATATCTTTCAGAAATACTATTGCATCTCGCCCGCTTTGGCGCGAAAATAGCAGCAGCTTTTTGATTTCTTTTGTTCAATTGCCTGCCGTGCGCAGCCGCATCCAAGCCTGGGAGGTCATCTGAAAGCTGGTTCCGTTAACCCAATCCGCCTAACAAAGCGTGCACCTGACAAGTGGGATTCTGCGCGTTTTATGGCATGGCCGTGGAATCACCGAAAG